>QIAN01000496.1 GCA_003225005.1 Acidobacteriota bacterium
AGCCGCTCCGCCAAAATGCAAATGGAATACACAACATCATCTGGCCGAGAAGCAGAATCAAAACTTTGAGTTCGACGGTCAGCTTGTGGCGCAGCCTGGCTGGAACCCCAAAAATCAAGGCCAGCAATGCGATGCCACCAGAGATCTTCCCTATCGGAATGGCATCGAGTCCTGGGATAAAGTCTTCGGGGCGCAGATAGTAGATGAGCGAAAACAGCACCAGCGCGCGATATGCCAGCGTACTCTTACGAGGTTCCTCAATCGCCAGGACTTTCTTCGAAACTACCTGCCAAGTGCTCATTTTTTTGGAGTAAATTGTTGGCGAAACTCGCCGCTCCCGACCACGCCGAACCAGTTGTGCACCTCGGGGGTCATGGCGTCATAACGCAAATCCTCGGGTCCTGCTTTTCCGTCGCCAGCAGAGTTAGTTCTTCTTCATTTTCAACAGTTTAACAGCTTGATACCACTGTATCAGAGTACATCAAACGGCCGCCCAAGGGGAACTGTTTTCCGTTCGAGCGGAGGTTACTTATGCAAGTGGGCTGCAACCTAAAGTAACGCTCCCGCGGTCCAGCCTCCGATTGCGCCTGAAGCGTCGCTCGAATTATGATGACTGTGCCCCCAAAAACGACGAACCTGCTCGCCGCAGCCTCATAGCCTCAAAGAAATGCGTTTAGAATCTTTCAAGAATGTTGTTTCGGTCGACGTGGAGGACTATTTTCACGCCGAAGCGCTGGCTCACGTGGTGCCGCGCTCTCAATGGGACCGATACCCCTGCCGAGTGGACGGCAACACCCGACGCCTTCTGGAGTTATTCGCTGCGCGAGAGGTCCAAGCCACGTTTTTCGTGGTTGGCTGGGTGGCAGAGCGATTTCCTGCGTTGGTGCGAGAAATTGTAGCCGCTGGACACGAACTAGCCTGCCATTCCTACTGGCACCGCTTGATTTACCAGCTCAATCCAAAGGAGTTCCGCGAGGACACCCAGCGCGCCAAGGACGTAATCGAGCAGATCGCCGGACTGGCTATCTATGGATACCGGGCCCCGACTTATTCCATTGTCGCCAGCTCCTTGTGGGCGCTCGAGATTCTCGTGGACCTGGGATTCACTTACGATTCCAGCATCTTTCCCATTCGTCATGATCGATACGGAATACCATCGGCGCCCCGCGCCCCATTTCGCATTAAAACGCCTGCCGGCCCATTGATTGAGTATCCACTTACGACCTTCCGGATCGGGAAGTACAGTTTGCCGGTAGGAGGAGGCGGATACCTGCGCCTTCTCCCGCGGTGGTATACCCGGTTTGGAATCAGACGCGCCCAGCAGGAGGGGCTGCCCGTCATTGTCTACGTGCATCCGTGGGAAATTGACCCTAACCAGCCGCGACTTCCCGGCAGACTGACTTCTCGGCTGCGGCATTACACGAACCTGTCGAAAACCTATGACCGTCTGAATGATATGCTGCGGGAAGGGACTTTTACGAGTTTCCGCGAAAGCGTGCTAGCCGAAATGGCGGAGGATGTTGACCTGTATGCCTGTCATCAACACAAAAACTGATGAAGCCCGCCAAGTAGCCGAATATTGGGACCGAATCGCACCTGAATTCGACTCAATCTACGGCGGCAAAAAGAATCTTTTGGCGCGCCGCCTGGACCACTGGTTGCGCAAGGATATGTATCAGCGCTTCGACTGGGTGATGCGGCAGGCGGAAGAGCTCCGGCCCGCAACCGTCTGCGATATTGGCTGCGGTTCAGGGCGCTTTGTGAGCTCGCTGGCCAAGCGCAGCGCCCAAGTGTCGGGCGTGGACTTTGCTCCCGAAATGCTGAATTTGGCGCGTCAACTGGTCGAGCGCGAAGGCGTTGCTGACCGTTGCCGGTTCGTTCTGAGCGATGTGCTCGATTGGAAGACCCCCGAGAGCTTTGATCTCGTCATCGCTATAGGATTTTGGGACTATGTCGCAGATCCACTCGCCCGGCTCCAAGTGATACGCAAACTTACCGGCCGCACCTTCCTTTCGGCTTGGCCAAGGGCAGGAACGGTGCGGATGGCCATCCGCAAGGTGCGACTTAAGGTCGCGGGCTGCCCAGTCTATTTTTGGCGGTTGACAGAGGTAGAGAGCTACCTCAATCAGGCCGGCTTCCAGGTAGAGTCTTGCGAAGTGCTCGGCCAGCTCTACTGCGTTCGGGCTCGGGCCGCCTGACCTTGCGATGATCAAGCTTCTCTTTTGGATTTCGGGCGGTCTGATCGTATACGTCTATTTAGGTTATCCGCTGCTGCTATGGTTGTTGCCGGCTTTCTTTCGCGTCTCGCTCCGGACGAAATCGATCGAGCCTTCCGTCTCGCTGTTGATCGCGGCGTATAACGAAGCCGCGGTAATTGGGGCAAAAATCCAGAACGCCCTAACCCTCGACTATCCCGCACAACAATTAGAGATCGTAGTGGCCTCTGATGGGTCAACTGACGCCACGGCTCAAGTGGTCCGTTCCTTCGCGGAGGGAAAAGCGCTGGGCCGCCTTCGCTTGCTCGAATTCCCCGAGAACCGCGGCAAGGTGGCCACGTTGAACGACGCGGTTCCACGTTTGACCAGTGAGATTGTTGCTTTTTCCGACGCATCCAGCATGTTAGCGCCCGATTCACTTCGCCACCTGGTAAAATATTTCGCGGATCCGCTAGTAGGAGGAGTGAGCGGTGTCTACCGTGTGCTCAAGAAAGACCAGGCCCGGCTGGGCGTGCAGGAAGATTTTTATTGGAAATATGAAACCTTCCTGAAGGTGCAAGAAGCGAAACTGGGCGGGTTCACCGGCGCTCATGGCTCGCTCTATGCCATCCGCCGGGAACAGTATCCGTTCCCTGCCGCCACCACCATCAACGATGACTTCATCATCCCGATGCGCATTCGGCGGCGCGGCTATCGCATCGCCTACGAACCCGGCGCCGTGGCTTATGAGGAAGCGCACGAGATGGAAGGGTTCGCTCGGCGCGTGCGCATCACCGCCGGCAACATTGAGCAACTCCGGGAAGTCAAGAGCCTGCTGTGGACGCCCCAGCCGGTAAGTCTATTCTGCCTGCTCTCGCACAAGGCTGGACGCCTACTGGTGCCGCTGGCTATGGTTTTGCTCGCCATCGCCAGTGTCATGCTATGGCGCGATCCGGTCTACAGGTGGTTCTTGTGGGGGCAAGTCCTGTTCTATGGATTAGCCGCACTGGGAGCGCTGGTGACGCTCAGACCTGGGTTCCTGCGTCTGCCATACTACTTCTGCATGATCAACTCAGCTTTCTTCGCGTGGATCTATCATGCCCTGCGGATGGGACGCATGATACCTTCGCGGGTCGAACTGGACCAGCTTGGGAATCCCCCTTCGCCGCGCTAGCTAACGTCTTAATCTTAATGCGCCCCCCGACCGAGCAGTACGATCTTGACAGTTTGGAACATAATCAGCATATCCAAACCGAGGGACGCGTTCTTGATATAGAACAAGTCGTACTGTAGCTTCTCGCGGGCATCCTCGAGCGTATTGC
>QIAN01000497.1 GCA_003225005.1 Acidobacteriota bacterium
TAGTTTCAGAGGATCTGAATGAGGAGAGAACGTGACTCACTCATCTCTAACGGTACGCTGATCCCATAAGGCTGTCAATGCGATGGTTGTCGGCGATTTCCGCTGAGAAATGTTGGCCACGTCTCGCGCAACGGCACTTCCGTAGATTTGCTTAATGGTGTGCCAAAGAGCAATCACGATCCTGCGAGAAGATTCGGTGGCACGGCTGGTGGGGTCCTTGGCGAGTTCTGCGCGGTACGTGCTTAGGAGGAATCCACCCTGCTTGCGCCGCACGCGCCGGTAGGTGAGATTCGAAGAGCACGGTCGAGTGAGATCCGCAGGGCGAGTGGATGCGCCGGATTGTTTAACACGTTTCAGGCGTCATACCGCACCGCCTTCCTTAGCTTCTGGCGAAATGCGCGTTTAATGCGCGTGCCACATCTGCGCATCATGCGGCGACATGGGTGTGGAGCGGTTGTGTGCAGCCACCGCGTGCTCATTCATTGTCTTTGCCGCTTGGGTGCGGCAGCTGCCGTTCTGGCTGCTGAACTCCCGTGTGGTGACGGAGTGTTTACACAGTAGGCACTTGAACGTGCTAAAGCCGTTCATCATTTTGATGGTGTAATGTCTCATAGCTTCAAGTATAGGCGCTTGTCCCGGTATGACTCCGAACTAAAGTTACCCTCACCTCCAGTCACGCAAGGTTGGTTCGCACGAAGTCTACTCAGGGGTTGGGCTTTAGTCCTTAATCGGTACGCTGCTGGCCCGCTCCACCACGGCCTTCGAGAAGAGAACATGTTTTGCATGTGCTCCTGCTCTCGCCGCCTGAAGAGCGGACATATCACGTGCTATTCGGACCGGACATAACATGTGCTACTGACAGTGTTAGAAACTAACCATTCGTAAAGTGGACAATATTGCTCAGTCCCCACCCGGCAAAGATGCCGTCCACACGCCTTCGAGCTGGCCTCGATGGAGTCATCGATTCTTTGCTCGCTGCTCAACATGTGCTGGAGATGTTCCGCCGCACGCTGCCACACGGCCGTTCTCGTGCTTGCCTCGATCGCCTCTCAAACCGGCTCACCAAGATTCTCGGCGAAGCGCGCAAGCTCCGCACCCCCTGAGAATGGGCAGAGATTAGCCGGTTATGCCGACAATCCATTCCCAATCTCCTCGCCCAGTTCGACAAGTAGTGGATTAAAGCGCGACCCAGCCGTCCCTGTGGCGACACACGTGAACCCAGGATGAACCGCCAGGCTGATGTCAGCAACTGCGCCGTAGCAGGGTCCAGAGGGGCTTTAGAAGGCCGGCCCACTGACCCACTACTCCGGGTAATTCACGCTGCGCAGCAGGTCTCGGAAGCGCGGGTCGGGCCGCAATGCTTCAAATCTTAGATCGTCGTTGATTTCCATCAGGTTGTCGGAATGTTCCGCATACGAGTTTTGCAACCACTGAAAGGCGTGGTCCTTGTCGCCGAGTCCGACATACACCAGAGCGATGTCATAAGAGGGCATTTCACCGGCCTTGTGTCTGGCTTTCAAGTCGTTGAGCAGTTCCAGAGCTTCTGCCCGGCGGCCCTGCAGAGCAAAAAGATGGGCTATCTCTGCCTCAGCCTCGGGGGGATTCCCCAGAGCTCTGTATTTCTCGAATTCCGCCAACGCTTGGTCGTAGCTTCCCAGACTTTCGTAAACCATGCCGAGATAAAGATGTGCATCGGGAAAGTTTGGATCTATTTCCAATGCCTTCTTCAGTTGTTGAATTGCTCGATCGAAATCGTGACTCGACCAATAGATGGAACCCAGGTTGGCGTTCGCCAGGGGGGAGAGGGGATCAAGTTCAAGTGAACGTTGCATCTCGTCACAGGCTTCATCATGACGTCGTAAAGCTGACAAGTAGGCGGCGTAGCCATGGTGTGCGAGCGAATTATTCGGGCTGAGCTCAATGGCACGTTTAAACTCCTCCGCGGCGATGCTCCAATTCCAATCGTTTTGCCATGTGGCGAAAGCGAGCGTCGCGTGCCCCTCGCCGATGGTTTGGTCAAGAGCTATTGCCTTCCTGGCAGATTCTTTGGCGCGCGCATAGTCCCCCACGCGATTGTAGGCTTGGGCGAGTCCGGCCCAGGCAAGCGCATAGCCGGGATCCTTTTCGATAACTTTTTGGAAATATTCCCGGCTCTCCCTCGCCGACTGCTCGCTGCCCTTGTCCGAGTAGTAAAGTCCTTGCACGTAGAGCTGGTAGACCTGAGGATCGACCTGCCGCGCTGTAGACAGCCTCACCGCCTCTGCCGGAGTGATCTTGGCCTTGATCTGCTCCACTATGGCACCAGCCACATCACTTTGCAGGGCAAGAACATCCCGTATGTCCCGGTCATAGCTTTCGGCCCAGATCTGCTTATCTTGCGGAGCTTGGATCAACTGCGCTGAGATACGAATCCGATCGCCGGAGCGCAGAATCGATCCCTCCACGACAGCGTCCACATTCAACTCGCGCGCAATCTCTGGCAGGGGCTGGCGGGTTCCCTTGAAACGCATCACTGACGTCCGCGAAATGACGCGAAGAGCGCCGATTTTAGACAGAGTCGTGATCAATTCTTCTGTCATTCCATCGGCGAGATAGTCCTGCTCCGGATCGTGAGAGAGATTCTCCAGCGGCAATACCGCTAACGACTGGATAGGCCCCGGAGTCGCCCGCCCCGGCAGTCGCTCTCGCCACCTGCCTACATTTGAGACATACAACAACGCCAAAACCGCCAGGGCGGCAAGAATCGAAATCGTGACCGCACGCAGTGAACCCAGGTGTGCCACTGAGGGGGGACCTTGCTGCACTACGGCCGCTTGCTGGCCCGCAGGGGTTGGAATTATTTCGACCTCGCCGATGAAACGGTAGCCTTTGCCGATAATTGTCTCCAGACATTTCGGCTCAGCCGGATCGTCCTTCAGCGCCGCACGAATCTTGAAAACAGCGGCATTGACGCTGCGATCGACGTCCACAAATACGTCTCTGCCCCAGAGTTTCTCAACGATATCGTTGCGGGTGACTAGTTGGCCTTTTCGCTGGACAAGGAAAATCAGCAGCTCCATCGGCTGGCGTTCCAGCTTCACGGGTTGACCATCGCGGCTCAGTTCGTAGCGGGAAAGGTCGAGACGGAGCTTGCCGCTTTGGGTCTCCACCGACATAAATCTAGTGGGCTAGTATAACGCCGATTTTCGGGCACGTAACTCGTTGCTCGTGGATGGGCTAGCAGGTAATCGAAAATTAATGCCGAAATCACACCACCTTCATTGACCACATAGCGGCGGTGGTGAATCCTCGCGCCAGCACCCCAACTCGTGCTCGCTCCAGGTAATTAAGGTGGGGACCTGGAACATGGCGACACGCCTCGATCTAATGATCAGCAACCGGGACCTTTCAGTTAGTTGGTGATCCGTAATGCAGAGCGACAAACCCCGCCCGCCCCGTTTGCTGCCTAGGGCCAGCGGTCGCTGCCAACACTTAGGAAATGGTCATGGGATATCCAAGCTTCGGCCCGGAACCGGTGGTGGCATTTCGGATCCTTCTGTACTGCACGGCTTACATCTTTGGGGGAGCGGCGCTAATTGGCCTTTCCCTGTACGTTGCCCTGCTGAGCGCGGAGATGTTTTCACAACCTCTTTCGAAGGCCAAACGCGCTAAAGTCCCGCAATTGGCTCACCGTGCTCCTGTGGCCGAGGAAAGTCTCGATCTTTTTGCCGCCGGGACGCCGAGTTTGGCCGCGTCAGACCGTCTAAAAGGAGGAAGCGGTGCGGGTGACTGCTCCTGTACGTGGCGCAAATTCCGATGACGGTTCCGGGCAATCTGGAAAGTAAACCCACCTGGCTCTGAGGTTTCCTTAACTTCCCACGGTTTCGGGAGGAAACCTGTGATGATTGAGTCGACGTACTTTTCCGGCATGAAAATGGCAAGGACGATCAGTTTCCTCAGAGCTCACAAGCGCGTGTTCACTTTCTGGTTGGTTGCCATTGGCGCCTTCTGGCTGACTCCCAGTTGGAGCGAGGCGGGCCCTTTCTATTTCCCGCTCTTCTTCGCCTTCGTGATATTGATTGCCAGCCAACCTTTCTGGATTCGTCGAATCGTCTGCCTTGGGGAACGATTCATCCCCGGAAAGCCGCGGCGCGCCTGGCTTACGGTCATCGCGAGTGTTGTCTATCTGTTCTTCTTCGCCTACAACACCGGCCCCTACATCAGCCCGTGGGAAATCCCGCAGGGCGATTCGACCCATTTGACGCTGCGCCACGTTCTGTTTGAAGCGCCTTTCTGGTGGTGGTTTGTAGGATCATGGGTGGGCTTCGGCTTGGTGATGGTTTTCTGGACGGTAGACCGCGCAACGCGCGCTGCAGCGTGGGTTTACCGCGAAGCGCGCAAGGCTGCGGCTGGCCACGCTGCCGCTCCCATGCCTGGTGCCATAGCTCTTGACCCGCCTTCGCCCGCCCGCCGCCGGTTGCTCGAGCAGGCCGCCGTCGCGGTGAGCGCCGTGCCTTTTGTGGCCGCGGCCTACGGGCTTCTCTACGGCCGGCTCGACGTGGAAGTCACTCGCCCGCGCATTGCGCTCGCACGCCTGCCCAAAGCCTTTGAGGGGTTTCGCATCGTCCAGCTTTCCGACTTTCACATCAGTCCATTCATGACCGCAGTCCAGATTCGCCGTTGCGTCACAATCGCCACTGGGTTAAAAGCCGACCTGGTGGTGCTGACCGGCGACTACGTCGCCGACGATCCCGCAGCAGAAGGAGATGTGGTGCAAGCGCTCGCGGGCCTTCGTGCGCCCTACGGTGTTTTCGGCTGCCTTGGCAACCATGAGATCTATACTGAAACCGAGGATTCCATCACACGACTCTTTGCCGCGGTGGGGATTCGCATCCTCCGCCAAGAGCGGGCGCTCATTCAATCGCACAGAGAAGTGCTGAACCTGATCGGTGTTGACTATCAGCAAAGGCGATTCTCCAGAGATCATGACGGACACCTTGTCTACCGGTATCTTGAGGGAAGCGAAAAACTGGTGATGCCGGACATGCTCAACATCCTTCTGAGCCACAACCCCAACAGCTTTGATCGCGCCGCCGAGTTGGGCATCGACTTGACGCTGGCCGGGCATAGCCACGGCGGCCAGTTGGCGCTCTCGTTCGTCCACCGGAGCCTGACTCTCGTACGCCCGGAGACTCCCTACGTCAGCGGATGGTACGAGAAAGCCGGCAGCCAGTTGTACGTAAACCGGGGCATCGGAACCACGGGGCCCCCCATCCGCCTCGGCGCCCGACCGGAAATTACGGTGCTTGAATGGGTGCGCGAGGTCTGACTGCGGAAGTCGGGAACTTGACGTTCCCAACCTGACTCGTCAGACGCGTCCCGCGAACGCCGGAATCAGAGGTTTTGACCATGAGGATGGCAAAGACGATCACTGCTTTAAAAACTCACAAGCGCGTCATCGTTTGGTCGTTGATCTTCGCTTACGCTGTCTTCCTGCTCGTACATCCCGATGAATCCGGCCGCTTCTACACCCTGTTCTTCGGTGCTATTCCCGTGGTCCTCATTGCAAGCCAGGTCTTCTGGATACGCCGCGTCGGCAAATTGGGTAAAAGGCTGATCTCGAGCAAGCGCTGGCGCTGGGGCTTCGGGGCTGCGGGGTTAACAATCTATTTTTCCCTGCTCGCCTACTACTTGTTCAGCGGTGGAGAGATGTTTAAGGGTACTGGCCTGACCCTCCGGTCGGCCCTGCTGGAGGCGCCGTTTGAGTTGTGGTTGTTGGGTTCGTTCCTTGGATTCTTGGTCGCCCTATTATTGTGGGCTGCCGATCGGGTCGCGCGGGTAGTCAGTTGGAGTTTCAAGAAATTGATAATTTGTCGCCGACCCGAGCTGCCCTTCCCCAGCAGGCGCCGCTTCCTCGAGCAAACGGCTATTGCTCTGAGCGCTGCACCCTTTGTTGCCGGCACCTATGGACTTTTCTACGGCCGACTTAACCTTGAGACGACTCACAAGCAGATCAAGTTGCGGCGGCTGCCCAAAGCTTTCAACGGTTTCCGCATCGTGCAGCTTTCCGATCTCCACATTAGCGCCTTCATGAGCGCCGTGGAGATTCGCAAGTATGCCGCCATCGCGCAGCAGCAGAAAGCGGACCTGGTGGTGCTGACCGGGGACTATATCACCTGGGATGAGACGGCACAGGGAGTGGTGGTCGAGGCGCTCTCAGGCCTCAAAGCGCCCTTCGGCGTTTTCGGCTGCCTCGGCAACCATGAGATTTACACTGAAACCGAGGATTCCATCACGCGGCTCTTCGCGGCTGGGGGAACTCGCATCCTCCGTGGGGATCGTGCGGCGATCAACGCAGGTGGCAGCGTGCTCAATTTGATAGGTGTGGACTACGAGTCACGCCGCGGACGCGTGGAAGCCCCCGGGCACTCAGTGAGGGAATATCTTCCGGGCATCGAACAGTTGCTGCTTCCCGACACGGTTAACATTCTCTTGAGCCACAACCCAAACACCTTCGACCGTGCCGCCGAGCTGGGAATCGACTTGAGTCTTGGAGGGCACACACACGGAGGCCAACTGACGTTGGAGTTTATCCACCCTAGCCTGTCGCCCAGCCGCCTTATCACGCCCTACGTCCGAGGATTGTTTCAAAAGGGCGAGTCACAGCTTTACGTCAATCGCGGCATCGGCACCGTCGATTACCCCAGTCGCTTCGGGTCAAGGCCGGAAATTACGCTGTTTGAATTGGTGCGCGGGCTCTGAGATGCGGAAAGGCGGGCTTTTCCGTCTTACTTGTCAGGCGCGTTCCTCAAATGTCGAAATCAGGGTCTTGTTAAAAGCTCCAAACCCCCCGGTTATTGTGCCGATTGCTCCCGACCGGGCAAACCGGTAGTAATCCACCCCTGAACGAAAGGTGGTTTTACAAAGGCTGGATGGGGATATTGGCGAAATCAGGCGTTGCGCTGCCTGAGAATTCGCTGGTGCAGTGACGAAGTCACGCTGGCTGCGATTCAATCTGTCAACCGTGTGTTTCGTCTGACACTTACGGTTGAACCTGAGGGACGTCTACTGGTCCCGCGAGGGCCGGGCGAGCATCGACGCCATTATTCTTTTCGGGGCTGTGCTAGCAGCAGGCAGTTGGGGCGCTCCATTGTTTAGACGAGTCGCGAAGCAACGGAGCCGGCGCCGAAATAAGGCTAGAATTCACGAACTTACAGAAGACTCTGGGGCCTTGGATTCCTTGATGACGTTTCAGGAACTCAGAAATCATCCGGCGAGGGGAATCCGTGTGACTCTTCAAGCCGCTGCGATAATCGTGCAAATCGGCTTGTAACGGAGTCTGACCCACTACGCTGCCACATCGTCGGGAGCAGGTCCGCGATATGTTTGCAGCCAACCGATATGGTGGAAGCAATGAATGTTCAATGCAACTGCGGCATCTCTTTCGGCTTGCGTTGCCCCCGGGTTAAACTCTATGAGCCCATTCCACCCTTGCTTAGGTGTTCCGTCGGGGTTCACATCAAATCGAAACCCGCAACCGCGACCACAAATGTCTGGCTGGAGATGGATGGATCATCCCTTGCCTTCATCAGCTGATGGACCGTAGATCGCGGGGACCTTCTCTTCGTTCAACCTCAGATATACGGTCAGCTGCCCGCGATGGTGTGCCATATGATTGAATACGCCGTCGCGGATCGCGACGTAGCGTGGCTGCTCGCTCATCAGCTTGCCCGCGGCCAGCATGCGCCACTTGGTGTTCAGCAGGCGATCATCCGTGGTCTGCTGCAGGACCTCGCGTCCCTTGTTTAGGCTGGCCTCAAACTGCCCTAGCAGGTCGCGCCGCGTCCTCCACTCCTGCGGCCTGAACTTCGGGCCTCCAGGCGGATTGATGTCCAGCTCGTCCATGTTCACCACCATGTCGAGCCACGCCGGGATGGTGGCAACAATCGTTGCCAGATTACCGAGTGGCATCGACTTCTCATGTGGCTTCCAGTCGTTCTTTCCTTCCGGGACGCGTTCCAGCGTCTTGCGGATCCCCACCGCCTCGCGGTCAAGTTCAGCCAGCAACAGTTCGGTGATCTTCATGGTACATTCTCCTTCTCCTTGACTCCGATTTTAGATGCACCGGGCTCGAAGATAGGATTCAGGAAGCAATTCCGTACACCCCTCTGATTGGGAGCCTCGCCGGTTGTTGCCCTACGGACTTGTTTCTATCAGACCTTAAATCCGTTGGATTGTCGGCGTAACCTCGCTCTTGCATTGACAGTGACTTCCGGTGTTTATGAGGTGCCGATTCGTGATCGTGATGATGGACGGAGGTGGCGTGTGAAAACACGTCGCTCAGAGAGCTCCGGATGTCGAGTGAGCGGTTCGAAGATTAGGAAGGACGGACGAGACTACTTCTACAGGTCGGTGCTGACCCCGAACCTTAAAGCATACCGCGGTAGCGGTTACGTTGTAAGCGGCTCGATCGAACCAATCGAACCACGGGTTGCCTTTACAGGCAGCAAAGGCTCGAGCAGCGACCTGAAGTGCGGACTCAGATCCAGTTCCTGGCTTTGCCGATCGAGCAGCTCGCAGGGGTCGGGAGCGGCCTTCATGGCATATCGAAGATAGAACAGCCGCAGAAGCCAAACCGCGTGGTTGAGGTGTTCATCGCTTCGGACGTGAAACGTGATCCAGCCCGAGTTTGGAACCCAGGGGTGCCCCTTGGCAAGGCCTTCCGCCAGGAGAGCATCGCGAACTGAACGACGGTATATCAACAATGCCGCCCTCGTGCCCGTGCCGACCTCTGCATTTCCGAAACGGAATTCTCTGCCGCCAAAGCGGTGCGCGTGAACCGATATCTCGGCCACGCGGAAACTTCCTCTTCCAACCTCTTCAGATGCTTCATATTGCTATAGCACCTCTCCGCCGCCTCTCTTCGATGCCCGAGAACGGTCATGCGATTCAGTTGCCACACCGCGGACGGCCCGTACAGGCAACCGTGCACACTTGTTCCCCTGCACGTTTCCTCAAGCGTTCGGACTAGAGGCAAATGTGAATCTTTCAGACTGATTGTCCGATCTGCCCTCCTGCATTGACTGTTTTGTCTCTGCAATCGATTGAGATTCACAGATTTCGAAGATGGAGTTCAGTCTGGTCGCCTTCAATATTCCCCGCACCTGTCGAGAAGGGTTTAGTAGTTTGAGATAAACACCGGCGGCTTGCAGCGAAAGCAGAGCCCCGACTCCCGCCGCGTCGATGGCATCAACCTCGGTTAGGTCAACAACGACGTTCCGCGACTCCTGCTGCATAGCCGAGCACAAAAGAGGAGTCTCATGACCACACACAATTCTGCCCGAGCAGCGCAGAACCACGACCTCACTGATACTTTCAACATTTATCGTCAGCATGTTTTCAATTCTCCCGGAACTCGCAGCCACCGCGGCTGTCCCAGCCAAAAGAGTGGAAGCGAATATCAATCACGCGGTGCCCAACCAGTCCACGTTTGCTCAGGGGACTGTTCCCCCCACTCACGCCTTCCGCTCCGCTGTGGGCCCTCCGAATGATCCGCAGCGTCCATGCATGCCTTGGCGAAACTTCTCTCGCTCCTCGGGGGTCATCCGTTCCCAGCGCTCCATCATGCGGCGACGCCAGTACATGTGCCGCCCCGGGTGGCCCCGCAATCCGCCAAAAATGATCTTGCTAAGAACCAAAATCCCGAGCGCTTGCCAGAAATTGATCAAATGCCAGCCAAAAAGCGCCGGCATTAGCCAATTCCAAAGTCTCATCACCACGAAACTAAACACGGTGACGCACAGCGCGGCAAACAGCAAGAACTTCAATCCCCGCAGAACCCAATGCCTTTTCATATTTGTTGTCCTCATTCGTTCCTGAAATCGTCATAGATGGACTGAAGGCGCTCGCGAAGGTGCAGGACCGCGTAATGCTTGCGGGAGAGCAGCGTGTTCACACTGACGCCAGTCTGTTCGGCGAGCTCTTTGAAGCTGTAACCCAGGAACTCGTGAGCCACGAATACTTCACGTTGCTCTTCGGGCAGTTCGTCCAGGGCCGCATCCATCTCCTCTAGCAACACACTTCGTGCGTAGGCCGACTCAGGTCCAGCGTCTGGCGCGGGCAGCAGATCCTCCCACTGGAGGGTCTCGCCGTCCTCGGTCGTGACTGCCGGTTCTGTTGACGCCTCGCGCTTTTTGCTGCGGAACAGGTCCGTGATCCGGTTGCGGGCGACCCGGAACAACCAGGCGGTAACCTGCTCCAGCGGCTTCATCATCCGGTAGGCCTCGACGAGTTCGGAGAAGACCTCCTGCAGAATATCTTCTGCGTCACTCTGGTCGGGCACCCGCCTACGGATGAAGTTGCGCAGCCGGGGTCTTTCCCGCTCGATCGCTTCCGAGATCTGCTGGTCTTGCTGTACCATCATCCACTGTTTTCTAAAAGTACCGTCCATCTACCTTGTAGACGAATGGGCAAAGCGAATATTTTAAGTCCGATCTGCTGGAGCCTGCAGCCTTTCCGGTTCGTTAGGCTATCCCATGAAGATGAGCGCAGACTGAAGGCTGCTATGGAGTCGCCGATGGACGAGAGCCGCCGCGACCGCGGGCGGATAGAACGGTCCAGGGGGTGGTGGACTACGGATGCCAGTCAGGAATTGTTGGCGCAAATATGCCCGCCCATCGGCGAAATCGGACTGGCGAGACCGGCCTTAAGGGTTCGCCCTTGGTGCGGAATCAGCTCGAAGGCATGACAAAATCCATAGCGTTGTTGGAATATGTGGAAAACCGCGTCCGACCCAGCCTAGCTGCTAGACGGATAAGAAACGCGGCTACTTTTCGAGAAGTGCGCTGAGCAGATGGGCCAACTCTATTTTCGCGTCAGTGCTATCGGGCGCTCCCGAAGCATCTTCGGTGAGCGCGGCAAGTTGGTGAACTAACAGGCGCACTGCAAAGGCGTTCGAAACGTAAATGACTTCGGGCGGAAGCGCTAGTTCCCAGGTGTCGCGTGAACGGCGACGCAGAAGCCAACGCTGCCGTTCGGTATGTCTCTTTGAGTTCGCGTTTTGCCGGGGCAACGAAAACGCACCATTGATAACTACGTCGGCCCAACCCTGCTCGCGCTTGAGGTGCACCCGTTCCACTTTGAGCTGGTCAAAGACGACTACGCGGCGCGAGAGCTTAAGCAGATTCTCGCCCTGAAGGGCTTCTCCGGTCTCGCTGAAATTCTTTTCGAGAGCAGCGCTTACTTCCGCAGGCTTGGGGCGCTTCGAATGCAACAGTTGAATGCGCGGAACGGCAACGTCTGCCGGACTGGTTTCAACATGTCGCGGGGATAACACGGCCGTGGCCTCAACCTCAGCCTTTTCCGCTGCGTTGAAACCCGCATTCCGGGGAATCAGCGTCTGTGACCCGGGACTGGCCGTCACATGGGGCTTGAGATTTGCAGTGCGGCTTGAGGCGACCTGTACCGTTGCCGGGGCCTTCTTAACATAACGAAAGAAGTGAGGGCGTCCGCGCTCCTTCCAATATGCCGAATCGTAAGATTCGATGGCTTGACCAGAACGTAACGCGCTGAAGAACGAGCTCTGTGCGGGATTGACTGCGACTCCAACATGTCCGGGCCAGACAACCAAATCACCTGGTTGCGGACGGAAGACACGGCGGAATTCGGCGATTCCTCTGTAAAGGTCCGTGGAACTCGCGTATGCATACGGAAATCCAGCACGCTCATAGATGGCATGCACGAGGTGCGAACAATCGGACTTGAGGGGAGGGCGTGGGTGGGACTTCAGTGCCGCACCAAGAACAGCCAAGCCTTCCTCACCCGTGAGCGTCGCGGACGTGAGTGGTTGCGCGGGCTGACTTGCGTCCGTGGAACTGGAGCGGTGAGTCTTGGCCGAGGCGTCACGGGTCTGTTGCGCGGTCGCCCCAGCGACCGTGCAAAGCACGAGGAATAAGAAGACACCATTCCGTCTGGACCGCATGGATTCACCATTGTGAACCGCTTCAAAGAGCGGCGCAGGTTACGATGGGGCCGCTATGATATCACGCCTCGCCTTTAGCAACTGGAGTTCCACCGCGGCGACGGCTAAGCCCCTGACCAGACGCGAGTTCCAGTCACGAGGCAGCTCGACCGTTCTGCGGTGGTGAAATTCTTTCCTGGCCGGGATCAATCAGCACAGACCCTGAGCAGTGGAGCGACAGGCTTCCCGTAGCCTATTTAGGACGGACAATGTTTGTTTACTCGTTTCAATTGACGCCAGGGTATAGGTACCAAATCAGCCAAAGTGAGCATGCAGCGGGAGTGGGCGCCTTTTTTATATTGCGTGCTATTGATTTCACGCGCCAGCTACGCATGGATGGTCTCCCGCGCGAGCAAAGGCGGCTGGTGTGGCCATCCGGCGAGCGGCTTCACGTGACGCCTAACGCCAGAGTTGTCAAGACAGTAATGCTGCCTAACCAGCCACCGACGATGAGGCTGCGGCGTCCATCGGTTGCGGCTTGGCGCCCTTGATCAGGAGCCACAGCATGATCGCCATCTCCCGAGGATGGCGGGGAAGGTAATGTTAGACAGCATATGCTCGTATTGCGGTAACAGTAAGCCCGTAAAGCTAAGGGCCAGGTAGGCGAAGCCGTTGATGATCAGCCAGACGCCCAGGAAGCGGGGCAGGAAGCGCGATCTATACACCAGGATCGCTAAGGGAAAAAGCCATAGACCCCAAAGGATCTCGGCGGCAACGATTTCCTGGCGATGCAGTCGGAGGAACAGCATGGCCAGGGCGTCCCGCTGAGGTTTCTCGAAGACGGACAAGAAATCGGCGCCGCGCACGAGCATCAGGGCAGCAGCGTCGTTCAGCACGTTGAGGAAGTCGATGGTGGCTGGCAGCAGACCCCCGAGGATCACCATCAGCACCGCCAGGTTCTGGTCCACGCCCTTGAGCAACCGGTAAAGAGCCAGCACGAGGAAGATGAGGATGGTCCCGCAGAACAACTCGGCGACGATGCCGAAACGAAAGAGCAACTCGTGAGCGGCGATGTTGTTGGCGGTCGCGGTCGCGTTCCCAGGCACGATCAGAGTGCTGGGAATATAGATGAGGCGGAAGGGGGCGAAGACGACGAGGAGCAGGTACAGGAACCCGGCGACTCTCCCTGGTTGTGGGTCGAGCTCATCTTCCCTCCTTATGTAAGGGCCTGGATGTAAGGGCCTGGCCGGATGTAAGGGCCTGGCCGGGATACGGCGAAGGCCGTCAAAAAGCTTCTCCACAGAGCAAAGGCGGCTCGGGTGGTGCACCTGGCGAGCGGCTTCACCTGACGCCAGGAGTCCAATGGCATCTGGGGGCGCGTCGAAAAGTTTCCTTTGTGTCCACGATTAACGAAGCTTTGACAAACCGTTGACAACCCGAGCTTTGCGCCCCTCCTAGAGTACTGCGTTGGGTCCCCAGTGCTGTGGCCAAGTCCGGCAATCAGAATCTGGCAAGGTTAGCTTCTAGCGGAATTCAGAATTCGCGATGAGGCGTAGGGGCGGAGCATGAGAATCCTGCACTCCTGCGCTAGCCAGGGATCCACTTCTGATGTTCCTAATTGCACAATTGTTTCCGCTTGGAAGGGACCTCCTTTTCAACAGGGACTGTGAAAAAGCCGATGGCAAGAGCTCTTGAAACCCAGGACCACCGTGCTCTTGAGCTGTTTGCACCTGAACTGATTCATGAA
>QIAN01000495.1 GCA_003225005.1 Acidobacteriota bacterium
ACTCCGCTGCACTCACCTCGATCCCACACGCTGCGATCTTGTCCATCACGCCTCCTTGCAGTAGGCTGTGACTCCGGCTCCCCGACCCTGCGCTGTTTCCAACTGAGCTTGTAAATACAGGCTCATGTGGCCTGTGATTCTCTTCAGTTTTCGGAAACTAGCCTGGTTAATTCATCAGAGGCGAGAATCGTAGCGCAGAAAGCACATTGCTGACGGAGGAAAGGATGGCGCTCGGTAGTCGACCTTTGTATAGGTGTGCGTTGCCATGGTTTTGACCTCGCGAACCGTTTTTTCAGATAGCTCCGCCTGGTTCCTTCGGAGAGAGTGTGTTGTCGAACCGGCGAGACAATCTAAGAGGAGTTGCAGGCGGCTTGGAAGAGCTCTTGAAAAGGCCAGCCGCTGGCTAGGTGAATACGGATGCAACGAGCTGTTTCGCGGATGCGTGCTCCGATCTTGAACAACTGAACGCGCAGCGTTTCGATCTGTGCGGAGCGCAGCGACGAAGGTAGCTGCAAGCGAAACAGGTTGACGAGGTTGTAGGCGAAGCTGTGCAGTAACAGGCGGAAAGCATTGGCTCGGAAGCGGTGACAGCTCAAGCGGTCAGCGGCAAAACCATTCTTGAATTCTTCAATACGGTTCTCACATTCCCCGCGATCGTTATAGAAGGCAAAAACGGACCGGCTGCGGCCTTTCAAGTTGGTGACCAGAAAGCGCAGGTTGGTTCCAGATTCGTTGTGTTCGGCCTTGTAGCAGATGCGCCGCTGATGAGACCAACTGTGAGCGCGATAGAGAAAGCTGGAAAAGGAGCGCTGCGGTTGGCCGGTGCGACGATAACGTCGGGCGAGACGACGCTGCAGGGGTTGCGCTTGCCCTTGCAATCGTGGGTTGGCAGCTATGCCGATCACGTACTGGATGCCGAAAAACTCGCAGAATTCATAGAGCAGTGGCAGGGCGAATCCGGCATCAGCGCGCAGTTTGATGCGGGCCTTGGGAAACTCTCTCTGCAGTCGCGGGACGATGCGTAACAGCAGCGGGATGATGCGGGCGTGACTCGTCGCGGTACCGCGACGCAATCGCGCAGCCAACAAACAACCGGTGTGACGTTCGAAGATCAGCAAAGGGTGATACATGTGCTGGTCATAACCGCCGTTGAAGAAACTGAGCTGCTGCTGACCGTACGTTGGATCGTCGGTGGAATCGACATCGAGCAGGATCTCTCCGCGCTTGCGAACCTGTTCTCCGCAGATCTTCACAAACCAATCGAGCAGAGCATCCTGCAGCCGTAGAAGATCACGAGGCGCGGGCGAGTTCTCCCAGCGACTGAGCGTTGGTTGTGATCCGAGCGGTTCGCCCAGCGGCTGATCGGCAAGAATTTGAAACGCCGGATCGTGACGTAGCCGGTCAGCGTCGTTGCCATCTTCGTAGCCAGCGATGATCTGGTAGAGACGCTGGCGCAATAACGACAAGCCAGGGTGACTCACACGCGAATCGTCGCGGTCATCACAGACGCGCTCTGCCAACCCACGAGTGAGCCCATACCGCTGATCAAAAGCCCGCAAAGGTAGCAGGCCGGCATCAGTGGTGATCTGACCGCCAGAAAAATCAGCGCGAATGGCTCGGTGTCGGTAGAAGGAAAAGGAAAGCTGTGGTATATAACGAGATGTCATTTCTGGGATGCTCCGAAAGGGAATGCCGGGTTCGCCAAAACCCAGTGTTCATCACTCCTTTTAGAGCATCCTTTCTTTTTTCACCAGTAAAATCGTGAATAATCCAGGCTAATGAATGCGTGACGGCGCTCGCCGGTCCGACTATTCTATCCGTGATTGCCGCACAGATTCAATTTCCGCTAGGCTGAACGGAAGACAAGTGACGATCAGAATTCGCGACGGCATTTCAAATATTAAGACGGACATCGACCTCGATGCAAAATGGGAAGCTCGCGACGCTGATGCATCGGTAGCTAAGTGCATAGCCGCTGTTACAGATTCCTTAAAATCCCCAACATCAAGATTTAGTGAAGTTCAGAGAGCCCATCTACACCAAGTACTCCTTTCCCTTCGTCACGGGCACCTTGCAATACGCGAACTTTTGCGGCCAGAGAATGAACAAGCTTTATCTGTCAACGTTATGCCAATCTTGCGAACACAAATTGAGACGCTATACGCAATATGCCTGATAATCGAAAACCCCGACGCTCTCACCAACTACGAAAAGGATGGATGGAAGAAATTGTTCGTGCGGCACCTGGCGATGCGCGAGGAATGCTGTAATGTTCCAAGAGTCACCAAGGGACTGGCAGAGGTAGAGGAGTGGCTCGAAAAACTGAGGATTCTCTCTGGCGTGTCCGACATCGAGAAGCAAACCGTAGAGGCGCAAGA
>QIAN01000102.1 GCA_003225005.1 Acidobacteriota bacterium
GCGGTTCTGGAGGCGTTGTTGGGTGAGCAGAATGGAAGACTTTGCATCCTGCTGCATAGTCTCCAAGCGTTCCCGAGGATACTCAGGATCCAACGGAACATAGGCGCCACCGGCTTTGATAATACCCAGGAGAGCAACGACCATTTCTACGGTGCGCTCGGCGCAAACACTAACCAGAACGTCTGGCCCTACTCCAAGCTTCCTTAATCTGCGCGCGAGTTGGTTCGCGCGAGCGTTCAACTGGCTATACGTGAGTTGTTCGGTCTCATAGATCAGAGCTATCGAGTCAGGCGTCCGCTCCGTCTGATCTTCAACGAAGTTGTGCAAAGGGATGTTGCTCGGATAGCTCACACTGGTGTTATTCCACTCCACCAGGACCTGCTCCCTCTCCTGCTCACTCAGGATCGGCAGTTGAGCTAGGGGAAGGTCAGGGTTCTCCAACGCGGCCTGAATCAGCTTTTCGAAGTGTCCGAGCATCCGCTCGATCGTGGATGGCTCGAAAAGATCGGTGTTGTATTCGAACTGGCAGTGGAACTCGCTGTCCTCCCACACTTCGACAGACAGGTCGAACTTGGCGATGCCGGTCTCAAAACTCATCTGCTTGATGCTGAGTCCGGAAATCTCGAACACCTGCTTGGGAATGTTCTGGAAAGTGAACATCACCTGGAACAGTGGAGGCGTGTCGAGTGAACGCTGGGGGACCAACACCTCGACCAGTTTCTCGAAGGGCACGTCCTGATGCATGTACGCTTCTAGGGCAAACGAGCGCACCCGGCCAAGCAGATCGCGAAAGCTCAGGTTCTCCGTGAAATCCGTGCGGAAGACGAGTGTATTCACGAACAACCCGACCATGTCTTCCACTTCGACATGGTTTCGCCCCGCAACCGGTGTCCCGATCAGAATGCTTTCCTGGTGGGTATAGCGCCAGAGCAAGGCCTGAAATGCGGCCATCGACACCATGAACAGCGTGGATTTCTCGTTCTGCGCCATCGATTTCAGCTGGGCCAAGGTGGCGCCATCCAGGCTGATTCCCTTCGTTGCACCGTGCCAGGTCTGGATGGCCGGACGAGGATGGTCGGTGGCAAGCTCAAGCAGGGTTTGCGCTCCGGCCAGCGTATTCTTCCAGTGTTCGACGTCCTGGCTGAGCACCTCTCCGCTCATGTACTCCCGTTGCCACTGCGCGTACTCCGTGTACTCAACTGGAAGTTCGGGAAGCTCTGGATCTTTATTCTCCAGGAACGCCGCATAGCACTTCGTCACATCACGAAAAAGACAGGAAATCGACCACCCGTCAGTGATGATATGGTGCATGACCAATACCAGGATCCAGGTTTCCGGTCCCAGGCGAACCAGCAGGGTGCGGAGCAGTGGCCCTTCATGCAAGTCAAACGGTTTCTTGCCTTCCTCGCTCGCAAGGCGAAGCGCCTGGGATTCACGCTCTTCCTCTGGAGTCTCGGTTAGATCGATGATGGGGACCTTAACATCCAGGTCTGATAACACCACCTGCCTCGCCTCACCATCGACAGAGTCAAAAACCGTACGCAGCGACGCATGCCGTTGTACCACGGCATGGAAAGCCCGGGTCAGGACATCGACATTTAGGGGACCGCTGATCCGGAAGACGCGAGGCAGGTTATAAGCGGCGGTTCCGAGCTCGAACTGGTCGAGAAACCACAGTCTCTGCTGCGCAAACGAAGCTGGGAACGCCTCTCGATTCATCTCTTCTTGATCCCTTGAAGGGTGCTGGTAGAGTGGATCTGGTAGTGCTCTGAAACCGAAGTTCGACGCTAATTATCGCACAAAGGTTGGCTTGATTCTGCTTTCACGCACCGAAGGTTATAACCCCAGGCAATGCTCGTGTGCCACGAGCGGGCGCCACGGGCGGAGCAACAACCGGAGACTAAAGACTCCTAAAAATCTACCGACCCTTAACGTCGGCCCCCCCGCAAAATTTGCAAGGAGATTTCTATCCAGGACTCATGAACTCTGGGAAGGCGGTAGAAGTGGCGGGGACTGGGCGGACTAAAAGAAGAGCCGGAAGAGGCTTTCCGGCCCTTCTCATTTGCGAGTTTCAAATCTCAAGAACCCTACAAACTCAGAAGTGCGGCAACGATGTACCGTTCAGTGCAGCGGTCACCAGCTTGCCTGCGTAGGCATTATCCGCGGCTGCTGAAGTCGTAAATGTCAATCCGTTTCTCCAGCTTGCAGGCGCCTCCGGGTGAAAACCACAAAGGATGACCCATCCCAACCCGGACTTACCCTCTGCGACGGCCGGAGTGTGATCCGGATATTTGCCCGCTATGCTGCCCCATCCGGCAAACTCCGGGCCGTCCGCCCACAACTGATCAAGCTTGGTGTTGTTGGGATAGGAAATTTCAACCGCCGTTATCCCCGTGCCCTTGCCGCCGTTGTGATAGACGTTGAACCACACGCCCGAGGTCAGATTCAGTCCGTTGTAGATCGAGTAACCGCCAAAAAAACCGCCCGCGCAGATTCCCAAGTAGTGCAAACCTGCTTGCACTGCATTGTGAATGTTCGCCGTGGCAGTCTTGGTGAGGTATTTGCCGATCGTCCTCGAGTTTCCGCCGGGCACAATCAGCAACTTGTAAGTCTTAAGCTTCGTCACAGTCATGGAATTCATCGCGCTTGAGTTTGCCGTTGCGTAGCTCAACTCGAGATTTTTGAGGATTGTTTCCCACGCGGACACGTCCGCAGAAAGGGTGCCGGTGCCGTTGAACAGAAGAATCGGCGGCACGCTGGCAGTTTGTGCCAGCATCGATGCCGTAGGAGCCCTGCTTGCCGCCGGTTTTGAGAACGCTGAAGACCCGCAGCCGATGAAAGTGATTGGCACAACGATCGCTACAGCAATAAGAATGATGCACCGCAATGCGCCGGCAGAGAAGAATGTTAAGCGCATTAAAGCCTCCCTGATTTTTTATTTAGACGGAAACCCTGGCGCGGCAAAGCATCGACATCTGATTTTTAAGGTGACGCCCCGTCCGTGCCGCCGATTCTACTCACCTTATTCGATAAGAAAAGACACAGAAGTACATGGCTATATGGCCAGTGGCTGTCACCTTGTCATTACGCACGGGAACGGGCCGCAGGTGGGCGCGCAATTGCTGCGCTCGCTCGGAGCAGGCATCGGATCAGGTTCCCGCGCAGACTCTCGACGTTTGTGGCGTCTCCCGTCAGGGCGAGATTGGCATTTGCTGTCGCAATCTTTGCAGACGGAGTTGTTCGTGCCGGATTGAAGGTACCGGTGGTGAGCGTGGTATCGCAAACCGTGCTGCGGCGCGATGATCCAGCGATGCTCTGAGATTGACAGCGAGCAGATTGAGGATTCCATCCGCATCCTCGGAAGTGATTCCGACGTCATCGTGGTTCGCCATCCGGAGGTTGGAGGGGCGCAGCGCGCGGCGTTAGTCTTGCCCGTGCCCGTTATTAATGCCGAGGACGGAGAAGGCGGGCAGCATCCCACGCAGGCTCTGCTGGATCTGTACACCATCTAAGCGTCTGAATTGTTTTCTCAGCGCCGGAAATAACGATCGTGTCGAAACCCAAAAGAAATGCAGCGAGTGTCGATGGGAGCGACCAGAAGAAGATTCGACGATTCATAAGTGCGCTAGCACCGACAACTGAGAACTGGATTCACCCCTTGGTCAGCGGATAGCCCTTCTCCCGCCACCCTCGTATTCCGCCGTCCATGGAAATCACATTCTTGTACCCCATCTTCTGCAGGTTGTCGGCAGCCAGCGCTGAGCGGAATCCGCCTCCGCAATACAGCACCATCTCTGTATTCAAGTCCGGCACGCGCGCCTCGATATCGCGCTCAATCACTCCCTTGCCGAGATGAATCGCTCCTGGCAGATGATCCTTGGCGAACTCACTCTCCTCGCGCACGTCGACCAGCACGAACTTCTCGCCACGGTCCATCCTGGCTTTGACTTTGTGCACGGTCGTTTCACGCACGCGGGTCTTGGCGTCGTCAACGATGTTAAGAAAGCGGGGAGGGTGTTGTTGTGCCATGATTGGTCCTTTGTGTGTATCGTGAATTTCAAGCAACATGGTATCAAGTCACTCCCGCCTTGCGCATGGCTTCCCGAGGCGAATATGAGGGCCCGATATTCCAAGATCTCTGTTTAGTCCCTCGTAAGTTCCCGACGTTCTCTCCGCGTCCTCTGCGGAATTTCTCGGCGTGCTCTGCGATGGAGGCTCTTGCTCACCCGACAAGCCCGCAATTCGATTAGCATGAACGGGTGATCGACGAGAAAACGTCACGCCGGACCGGCTTAGCAAGGGCACTCTCGAAGCTGGGCTACTGCTCGCGTTCGCAGGCGACGACGATGATTCGCTCCGGTCAGGTAGATGTGAACGGGACAATTCGGCGCGATCCCGAAACGCCGGTCCGAGTCGAACACGACCGCATCGCTGTGAACGGCAGGCTTGTCGAGCCGCAAGCAAAAATCTATCTGTTGATGAACAAACCTCGCGGTGCAGTCGCCACCGCTTCCGACGAGAAAGGGCGCGAGACGGTGTATTCGGTCTTGGCTAGCTCAAGAGCAGATCTTCCGGCCTGGATCGCGCCAGTCGGCCGTCTGGACAAGGCCAGCGAAGGCCTGCTGTTACTCACCAATGATTCCGAGTGGGGTGCGCGCATCGCCGCTCCTGAGACGCATCTGGAAAAAACTTATCACGTGCAGATCGCAACCGTTGCCGACGAAGGATTCTTGTCGGCGCTCGTGCGCGGCGTGCGCGATGAGGGCAGGGAAGTCTTGCGCGCGAAGCGGGCACGACTGTTACGCTCCGGGCAGAAGAACTGCTGGTTGGAGATCGTTCTGGACGAAGGCAAGAATCGTCAAATTCGCCGCATGATGGACGTAGTGGGAGTGGAGACTCTGCGATTGATCAGAATCGCCATCGGTCCGCTGCAGTTGGGCAAATTAGCCAAGGGTGAGTTTCGTCCGCTGACCGCCGAAGAAAAACGCTTTCTTGACCAGGCGACGAGCCATGCTTGATCAGGCAATGCGGCATGCTTGATCTGACGATGAGCCATGCTTAACCAGGCGATGAGGCACGAACCGGCACGCTCCAGCCGCACGGCAGTGCCGGGAAAGCGACCCACACAAAAATCAGTCCCGTCAGGGACGGCACGTTTTTCGAACGACTGACGAGCGAAGGAAGATCTGACCCATTTATGGATGAGCTCACTTTTCTCTCTGCCGTGACTATGGCAGAACAAGTCCGCGAAAAGAAAATTATCCCGTCGAACTGGTTGAAGCGCAGCTGACGAAAATCGAATGCCTAAATCCAAAATTAGACGCCTACGTGCACGGGGACGCAAACCGCACCCGGCGTACCGCTCGCGACGCAGAAGCCGCCGTCATGAGTCGAAAGGCTCTCGGTCCGCTGCATGGAGTTCTTATCAGCATCAAAAGTCGATCGACGTGGTCGGTCTGCGCTGCGAGGCCGGAACGCGCCTGCGCGCCGGCTTCGTCCCAAGCCACAACGCCCCCGCTGGTCGCGCCTCTCAAAAATGCGGGCGCAATCGTCCTCGGCGTGACCACCCCCCCGAGCTTCTCATGGCATGGGAGACCGACAACCTGCTTTACGGCTGCACCCACCGCCCATGGGACCTGGCACGCACACCCGGCGGCTCGAGCGGCGGCGAGGCGGCGGCGATTGGGGCCGGAATGACAGCCGCCGGGCGTGGGCAGCGACGGCGGCGGTTCCATCCGAAGTCTCCGCGCACTTCAGCGGCATCTACGGCCTCAAGCCCACGCCGCGCCGAATTCCCACCACCGGACACTTTCCTCCTCCCGCCGGCGCTCTGGCGCAGATCGGCGTGGTCGGTCCGATGGCGCGCACAGTGGCGGAGCTGAAAGCGTTGTTAGAAGTGATGCAAGGCCCCGACGACGGCGACCCCTGTTCCGCTCCCGTGCCCCTGCGCTGGCCCAGCGAGCACGAAGTCAGAAAACTGCGCATCGGATATTTCGAAGACGATGGTCGCGCCCCAGTGACCGCAGAGACGAGGACCGCAGTGCACACCGCCCGCCGAAGCCTTGCGCCAGGCGGGTTTCGAAGTCCAACCATTCCGGCCTGATGTACTCGAAGCAGCGCGAGTAGTCTGGCGTAAGTTTTTCGTCACGGCGGGCGGAATGCTGATTCGCCCGATGTTCAAAGGCCGCGAACGCGATCTCAGTCCGATCTTGGAGCAGTTCCTAGACGGGTCGCCGCAGAGGTGCCGTTGACCGCCGAGTCGCTTCTGGACGCGTGGGCGCGCCGCGACGCCGCTCGCGCGCACTTCCGTCAGCAGACTCAAGAGCATCCCATCCTGCTGTGCCCGGCCGCCCGCCTTCCGCCACGGCGAACGCGAATGGAATATCGGCGGCAAGACTGTCCACTATCTTGACGCCTGGAGTTACACGAGTGGTCAACCTGCTCGCAAATCCGGCCGCCGTGGTTCCCGTGAGTAAGTCGCAAGAAGGTTTTCCCATTGGCTTGCAAATCGTCGGGCGACCGTGGGAAGAAGAGAAAGTCCGGACTGTAGCTTCCGCACTGGAGCGGGAATGTGGAGCGTGGAGAACGCGCCGCTTTCCTAACTGACCTGCATCATTAGCTGGCTAATATGTTTGTATTATTTCGTCGTTGCTTCACGCCGGGTAACTTGGTCAACACGCGATTTTCAGTCTCTGTGGGCTGATTCGACGTCGTAAGCCTCCACGTTGTTCCGATGCGCAAAAATTCACCATCTCAGCCTTTCACCGGACGAGCACTGCCGTGGCTCCTACCACTCCTGGTTATTACGGCGGCCTATCTCTACACCTTTCCTCAGCCGAATATCTTCTACGCCGTAGTAGTTCTGTTGCACGCGCTCGGAGGAGTAGTCGCGGCAATCCTTGTGGTCCCGATCTTGCTCCGAGTGCTGCGAAGCGGGAGCTGGTTCACTCGCGCCGGATGGACGCTGGTCGCTACCGGAGCGATGCTCGGCCTGATACTGATCAAGACCGGCACTCCGCGTACAGAATGGAGATGGCTTTACCTGCACATCGCGATCTCGCTCGTCGGCGTCGCCTTACTGTTCGCCGAGTGGCTGGGAAAGCGCGGCTGGCTCGCTTCCAGCTTTGGTTCAGCCGCGATGCGCGCGACAATCTGTCTGGTCGCACTCGCAGCCGTTGGTTACAGCGCGCGCTACATCCGCGAAAGCTGGCAGACGCGCAATCGCATTCAGAATCCGGCGATGCCTCCTGACACAATGAACGGCGAAGGCGACGGCCCCGAGGGCCCCTTCTTTCCCAGTTCGGCGCAGGTCTACGGCAAGCAGAAAATTCCCAGCAAGTTCTTCATGGAATCAGAGTCCTGCAAGCGCTGCCACGACGACATCTATAATCAATGGTTCAGCTCCGTGCACCATTTTTCTTCGTTTAACAATCAGTGGTACCGCAAGTCCATCGAGTACATGCAGGACACGATTGGGACCAAGCCTTCGAAGTGGTGCGGAGGCTGCCATGACCCCGCGGTGCTGTACAGCGGACTGATGGATACTCCGATCAAGCAGATCGTGCATAGGCCCGAATCGCAGGCCGGACTTGGCTGCATGATGTGCCACTCCATCGCGAACGTGAAAAGCACGATGGGTCAGGGAGATTTTTATCTGGAATATCCCAAGCTGCACGAACTGGCCGCGAGCAAGAATTTGGTGGTGCGGGATTTACACGATTTCTTGATCAAACTCAATCCCGAGCCGCACCGCCGCGTTTTTCTTAAGCCGTTCATGCGAGAGCAGACTGCGGAGTTTTGCTCTTCATGCCACAAGGTGCATCTCGATGTGCCGGTGAATCACTATCGGTGGTTTCGCGGCTTCAACGAATACGACAATTGGCAAGCTAGCGGGGTGTCGGGACAGGGCGCGCGCTCATTTTACTATCCTCCGAAACCGGCGCAGTGTGCGGATTGTCACATGCCGCTGGAGGCTTCTCACGATGCCGGCAACATTCATGGATTCGTGCATTCGCATCGTTTTCCTGGCGCCAACACCGCGGTTCCGACGGCCAATGAGGATGCTCCGCAGCTCAAGCTGACGGAGGACTTCCTGAAGAGCGGTGCCTTGACGGTCGACATTTTTGCTCTGTCTCCGGCGCAGGCCGCACCGAAACTCGGCGTGACCTCTCAAGCGGAGCTTTCCACCACGTTTGCAGTAGGAGAAGAAGCGGAGAGCAAGGTCACGGCAAACACCAACGGTGAAGTTGCGCCGGTGACCGCGCCATTGAACGAAGTACAGCCTGCCCTGAGGCGCGGCGAAACCGTTCGCGTCGACGTGGTCGTTCGGACGAAGAAAGTCGGCCATTTCTTTCCCGGTGGCACGGTCGATGCCTACGATACGTGGCTGGAGCTCAAAGGCACCGATGACAAGGGCCAGACCATCTTCTGGAGCGGAATGGTTGAAGACCACGGCACGGGCCCGGTGGAAAAGGGCGCTCATTTTTACAAGTCACTCCAGGTGGATGCACACGGCAATGCCATCAACAAACGTAATGCCTGGGCGACGCGAGCCGTCGTGTACGTGCGATTGATTCCTCCCGGTGCGGCGGACACGGTCCACTATCGAATGTCCATTCCCCAAAACGCAGGAAATAAGATCACGCTGCATGCCCGCCTCTGCTATCGGAAGTTCTCATGGTGGGGCACGCACTTTGCGTTCGCGGGGATGCCAGATCTGAGCAAGCCAAGCGAAGTCGGCTCCGACTATGATGATCGGCCGTTCGTCTTTACCGCACCATTAAACGGCATCTCGGCAAAGGCAGAAAAAATACCTGATGTTCCCATTGTGACCGTGGCGGAAAACGAAGTCACACTGCCAGTCGTGGCGCATAGCGCGCCAGTGTCTGAACCGAAAACTCTGGCGCGCAAAACAGAGTGGCAGCGCTGGAACGACTATGGCATCGGATTATTCCTGCAGGGTGATCTCAAGGGCGCGGCCGCGGCATTTGAAAAAGTGACAGAAGCTGATCCGAATAATCCCGATGGATGGGTGAACATTGGCCGCGCTGCGGTGCAGGAAGGCGATATGGAGCGCGCCCGCAAGGTGCTCGAAAAGGCGCTGGCGTTGGCTCCGGATCTGGCGAGATCAAATTTCTTCTATGCCAAGGTCCTGCGTGCAGATGGAAACTATGAGGGTGCGGCTCAGCGGCTGCGCCAGGTGATCGCACAGTATCCGCGAGACCGCGTGGCCTTGAACGATCTGGGGCGCATTCTTTTTCTGCAGCGTAAGTATGCGGAATCCCTACGAGTGCTGAACTCGGTGCTGGCCGTTGATCCTGAAGACTTGCAGGCGCACTACAACTTGATGCTTTGCTACAACGGCCTGGGCGACGAGAAGCAGGCCAATGAGCATCAGGCACGCTATCTGCGCTTCAAAGCGGACGAGTCCTCACAGGCCATCACCGGGCCTTATCGTCAGTTGCATCCGGAAGATAACAACGAGCGGCAGGCGGTGCATGAGCATGTGTCGGTGCCGCTGCCGGCGCTCGCCTCGAAACACATAGGGACAGCCGCCTCGGCTGTCCCCTCGGGCAAAGCCCGGGTCACTTCTACTGCCGCTTCGGCAGGGGCCTTTCGATAATGCAGATCTCAGCGTCGCGATCCTCTTGTTCTCTTTGTTCTTTCGCCCCGATGGCACTGCATTGTTGCACGCGCTTCAGCCAGGGCTTACGCCCCTTCGGCAGGCTCAGGGCAAGCCGTGGGCTGCATTGGTTCGCCGCGCTGCGGCTGGTCTATGTGCTATCCGCCGGCTTGACATGTTCCCTCGTCCAAGCCCAGCAGATTCACTTCCACGACGTCACTGCGCAGGCCGGAATCCGTTTCGTGCATAACAATGGCGCATTTGGAAAGAAGTGGCTCCCGGAAACGATGGGGCCGGGCTGCGCTTTCATCGACTATGACAACGATGGCTATCCCGACATTCTTTTAGTCGACGGAGAGGACTGGCCCGCGCATCCTCGCGGCGGAGCCAACCGTGGCACAGCCACGCTCAAGCTCTATCACAACAATCATGACGGCACCTTCACCGACGTAACTCGCAAGGCCGGGCTCGCGCTGTCTATGTTTGGCCTGGGTGTCGCTGTCGGCGACTACGACAACGACGGTTTCGACGATCTCTTCATCACCGCTCTAGGCCAGAGCCATCTCTTCCATAACAACGGCAACGGCACTTTCACCGATGTGACGAAGTCTGCAGGCATGTGGGGGCCAAATGAATTTTCAACCAGCGCCGCCTGGCTGGACTACGACCGCGATGGCAAGCTCGACCTCGTGGTTTCCAACTACGTGCAGTGGACGCCGCAGACGGATCTTTACTGCACTCTTGACGGTGCGCACAAATCCTACTGCACTCCTGAGTCGTACAAAGGCACATCGCTGCGGTTGTGGCATAACCTCGGCGGAGGGAAGTTTGAAGATGCCACAACGAAAGCTGGGCTCGGCGACCCGACTTCGAAGAGTCTAGGCATCACAATTCTCGACTACAACAGCGACGGCTGGCCCGACATTCTGATTGCCAATGACACGCAGCCCAACAAGCTTTATCTCAATAAGAAGCAGGGAACGTTTGAAGAGCGCGGCGTCGCCGCCGGCATCGCATTCAGTGAAGACGGCGTGGCGCGGGCCGGCATGGGCGTGGACGCGGCCGATTACGATCGCACCGGTCATCCCAGTGTCATCATCAGCAACTTTGCCAATCAGATGGTGTCGCTCTACCACAACGAAGGCAATGGCCTGTTTGTCGACGAAGCCCCACAATCGGAAGTAGGGCGGGCCACGCTGGTCACACTCGGCTTTGGATGTTTCTTCTTCGACTATGACGACGACGGCTGGCCAGATATTTTTGTCGCCGACGGCCACATTGAGGATCAAATCGAGCGCGTGCAGAAACGTGTGAGCTACGCCGAGCCGCCACACCTTTTCCGTAACCTGGGAGGGGGCAAGTTCACCGAAGTGACTGCCCAGATGGGAACTGCCTTAGCAGCTCCGAAAGTGGCGCGGGGCGCTGCTTACGGCGATATTGATAACGACGGCTTCCCTGACCTTCTGCTCACCACAAACGCAGGTCCCGCATATCTTTTTCATAACGAAGGCGGGACGAACCATAGCCTGCGCCTGAAGCTGGCAGGCACTAAATCGAACCGCGACGGCATTGGCGCTGTGGTGCGCGTGACATCAGGAAACGACAAGCAGTGGAAGACACTGCGCTCTGGGTCGAGTTACCTTTCGCAGAGCGAACTCGTGTTGACGTTCGGGCTGGGAACCAATGTGAAAGCAGACACTGTCGAAATTCAATGGCCCAGCGGCCAGGTGGACAGGTTTTCGAACACCAGCGCCGGTCAGACGGTCACGGTGGAGGAAGGGAAGGGAATCGTGACTACACGTCTCTACGCAACGCCGGCGAGATATGCAAAGTGAAGGGAATCATCAGCAGGTAGACACGCAATGGAAGATTCCTTCTCTGACCTCTGTGTCCGCTGTGGTTAAATCGTTATTCGCATGACTCCCCGAATCTCAGCTGCTCTTGCCGGCATGATCCTGGCCGCCTGTGGCCTGTTCGCCACGGCTCCCCAAATCCAGCGGAACGCCTCGAAACCAACCGAGGCGGCGCGCCTGAACAATCTCGGCTCGGCCTACATGAATCAGCAGCTTTTTGAGAAGGGACTGAGGGCCTTCCAACAAGCAGCAGAGCTTGATCCCAAGCTGACCATGGCACGGCTGAACCAAGGCATAGCGTTTCTAAACCTACAAAAAGTAGACGACGCCAAAGCCGCTCTCGAAGCGGCCCTCAAGCAGGATCCGAAGAATCCGAACGCGTGGTACAACCTCGGCCTGCTCGCCAAGAACACCGGTGACGCCCAGGCAGCCGTTGATGCATTCAAACGCGTGACCGAGATCGACTCCAACGACCCGGACACATGGTATTTTTTGGGCACGGCTTACGTGCAGGCGAAACAGTTTTCGCAGGCCATCGACGCCTTCCAGCACGCGCTGACACTCAACCCGCTGCACGCCTCGGCTGAGTTCGGACTGTCGCGCGCCTACCAGCAGTCCGCCGACGTCGATCACGCCCGCGAACATCTCAAAAAATTCCAGTACATCACGCAGAACAAAATTGGCGCGCCCATGAGCCTGGCGTATGGCGAGCAGGGCCAGTACTCGCGCGCGGTGGAATCGCCGTCAGCGGTGTTGAAGCCGCCCGGGCCGATCAAGGTTCGGTTCGCAGAAATGACGAGGGAAGCGGGACTGGCTACGAAGGGTGCCCCGGGTACCGCAGCGGACATGGCTTCGTTCATAGGACCGGGCGCCTGCTTTCTAGACTTTGACAGCGATGGCAACGTCGACATTTTTCTGCCTGATAACGGCGCGCAAGGTGGCCTATCGCTCTACCACAATCTGGGGAACGGCAAGTTTGAAGAGGTCACCAAGAAAGCCGGTCTTGATCCGGCCCGACATGCGATTGGTTGCACGGCGGGAGATTACGACAACGATGATGCCAGTGATCTGGTCGTGAGTTCGAGTGCGGGGGTGATGCTGCTGCACAATGAGAAGAACGGAACGTTCAAAGACACAACTGAGACGGCTGGGATCGCCAACCCCAAGACGAAGAGGGATATTGTGCATACAGGACTTACCTTCGTCGATTACGATCACGATGGCGATCTTGATCTGTATGCGGCAAGTTCTCTCAATATTCCAGCTCCCCGCGCGGGACAATCTCTCGAACTGCCGATCGACGAGTTGCCTTCACCACACGAAATGTGGCGCAACAACGGGGACAGCTCTTTCACGAACGTCACTGAATCTCTGGGATTTGGCTTGATCGGTTCTGGAACAAGTTTTGGTGCGCTCGGCAGTGACTACAACAATGACCGTGCGGTGGATCTGGTGGTCAGCGATCAAGGTCCAACAATTTTCGAGAACCCCCGGGAAGGAAAGTTCCTGCGCCGCAAGCCTTGGTCTCGACCCATGCCGGCGCCAGTTGTGGGTGTCGCCATCCTCGATTTCAACCACGATGGCTGGATGGACTTGGCTTTCACGCACATGGGAGCGCCGGGCCTCACGCTTTGGAGAAACCATCATGGCAAGACTTTCGAGACGGTCGAATTGCCGAAGACAGATTGGGTCCGGGCTTACGGCGTCGCTGCCTTCGACTACGATAACGACGGCTGGGTCGACATCGTTGCAGTCGGCGAAACGAAAGACGGCAAGGGCGAAGTACGCCTTTTCCGGAACCTCGGGCCCGACGGCTTCAAGGACGTCACCGCCGACGTTGGTCTCGACCAGCTTCAGCTCAGAGACCCGCGCGCCGTCATTACCGGAGACTACGATGGCGACGGCGCGACCGACCTGCTGATCACGCAGAATCACGGCCCTACCGTGCTCTTGCGCAACCTAGGCGGAAATCAGAATCACTGGCTGCACCTCTCGCTCAAGGGACTGAATGATAACAAGTCCGCCATCGGCACCAAGGTCGAAGTTTTTTCGGGCGGCAACCGAGAGAAATTTGAGATCTATGGCTCCAGCGGCTACTTCGGACAAAATTCCAGCGACCTCGTGGTTGGCCTTGGCGACGCCAAAGAGGCCGACATCGTGCGCATGCTATGGCCCACCGGAGTGTTGCAGGACGAAATTCAGGTCGCAGGCGACAAGCAACAAAACTTCCTCGAGATCGACCGCCGCGGCAGCTCTTGCCCCACGCTTTTTGTATGGAATGGCGAGCGGTACGAGTTCGTCGCCGACATGCTGGGTGCGGGCGTCGTCGGACACTGGGTCGGCCCCAACCAGCGCGACATCCCGCGCCCTGTCGAATACATCAAGATCGATCGCAACGCCATCCGCGAGAAAGACGGCAAGCTTAGCTTTCGCTTCATGGAGCCGCTTGAAGAAGCTGTCTACCTCGATCAGGTGCGCGTGCTGGCCGTCGATCATCGTGCCGATATCGAAGTTTATCCCAACGAATATTTCGCTTCGCATCCCCCGTATCCGGAATTCAAAGTTGTAGTGAGCCGAGACGCCCGTCCGCCGGCCGCGGCGAAAGATGAACACGGACACAATGTTCTGCCCGCTCTTTTGGCACATCGATACTTCGGTGACTTCGAGCTGACGCAGTTCCAGGGCTTCGCCAAACCGCACAGCCTTGAACTCGATTTGGGAGAGGCTTATCGGGGCGGCCCCCTCTGGCTCCTGCTGCACGGGGAAGTCGAATATTTTTCCGCGAACAGTATGTACGCTGCGTCGCAAGCCGGCGTGACGGCTATTTCTCCCTATGTTGAGGCGCTCGATGCCAGCGGCACATGGCGGCGCGTGGTAGACGACATGGGCTTCCCGGCAGGCGGGCCGCGCACCATGACCGCCGATCTTACCGGCAAATTGCCGCTGGGCACGCAGAAGGTTCGCATCACCACCAATCTGCAGATTTATTGGGACAGCATCCTGATCGACCGCACACCGCAACCCCACGGTGACCGGGAGCTCAGCTCGGAAAGGCGTCATCCGGAGCGCAGCCGTTCTTCAGACGGAGCGAAGGATCTGGCGCGTATCGCCACCATCCCAACACGCGTGGCCCTCGTACCGCTCACCCGCGCCGATCTGCAATTCCACGGATTTCCAGTGAAGATCGAGGGCGCGCCCCCGGGCAATGTGCAATACATCCATGAGACAGTGAGCGCGACCGGCCCTTACACACGTCCGGCAGGAACCTACACTCGTTACGGCGATGTACTCCGACTGCTTACTGCGACCGATGACAAGCTGGCAGTATTCGGATCAGGCGACGAAGTTCGTTTGGATTTCGATCCATCGAAGTTGCCCACGCTGCCCCAGGGCTGGGTGCGCGATTATCTCTTCGCGGCCAACGGCTACGAGAAAGACATGGACTTCTATGCCGCTGAGGGCAACTACGTAGCTCCGCTGCCGTTCCACAGCATGGGCGAGTATCCCTATCCCACAAAGAAATCCTTCCCCTTGGATGACGCGCACTTGAACTACCTTCTCGAATACAACACACGGCACATGTCAGGAAACGAGCAACGCGGGTATTGGTTCGACTATGGCGATCGAAAATAGTGATGGCGACAACGCTCTGTCGTCGGTCTCCATGAACTCGAGTCTTCGATTCCTGCAGAAGGCAAACCGAAGGCTCCCACCGGCGTGATCAAGGCCTGGGACGATCACCGGATCGGAACCGAGGCTTCCGTCAGCCTTCTCAGAGATTGCTTCCGAATCCTGGAAGGTTATAGAACCGCAGTGATTTCGCAAACCCTGATCGAGTAGCCTAGCAATCCTCTGTTCGTGCCCGTCGGAGAAAGCCGCAGGCGATTCCTGCTGGGGTCATCCCATTTTTGCAAATCTCTGCGGGCTGTTAACTATGCTTGTTCTGACAGTATATATAATGCCAGTCATTAGGGTATGATGGCTCTCAGCCATGTCTGGTGACCCCGAACTCGAAGCCCGAGGCAGGTGGGTACGCAGCCTCTCCGCTTTGCGCGAAATGCTTCCCGGCTCCTTCGTCGAGCGTCGCCGCAAGTGCGGCAAACCCAACTGCCGCTGCGCCGATGGCCGCCCCGAACACCTGCATACTCAGTTTTTGTTATCCGTGTTGTCCGAGGGCAAGCTGCACACCTTCCACATTCCCCACGAGTTGGCGCAACAAGCCCGTAGCCAGGTGGAACTCCACAAACGTTTCCAACAAGTCGCTGCCGCCATCTGTCGTATCAATCTCCGTCGCCTGTTGTGTCTCAAACAGAAGAACCAAGGGCGGAAGGAAGGGTAAGGCCCAGGAGCTTGAGTCGACACCAATTCGAGAGGTATCTCGATCAGGTGTTTGATTTCTTCCCGCGGATCGCCGCCTTGCCGGACGGCCGATGCTACGCAAAGCACACCGCCCAAAAGATCCTGGAAGCCGTCTTCTTCGGAAGTGCATGCCAGTTCGGCCCTCTGCATCGCATCGAGACGGAATGCCGCCAAGGCGCGCTGCGCCGCCGCATCGGCCGTGTCAGTGAGGATGCCATCGGTTATACCCTGGAACGCCAAGACCCCAACGCTATCTTTGCCCTGGGCTGTGACGTCGCTCGCCAGTTGAAGCGCAATCAAGTCTTTGCCTCCACTTGGTCTCGTGGCTTGGTAGTCGCCGCCGTGGACGGGATTGAGATCTGCAGCTCCTTTGTCCGCTGTTGTTCCCGCTGCCTGGAACGAACTGTGAAATATAAGGTCGGCGAAGAGCAGCGTGAACAGATCCAGTACTATCACCGCATCTCGGTGGTCAGTATCGTCAGCAGCTCTTTTCCCATTCCTCTGGGCATCCGTTTTCAGCACAAGGGAGAAGACGAAGTGGCCTGCAGTCTGGCTCTGCTGGAAGACTTGATTCGACAGCTCGGCCGGCGTTTTCTCGATGTGCTGGTGACCGATGCTCTTTACTTGCGGGCCTCTTTTGTACAGAAGATCGAGGCCTTGGGCTTGGACTGGGTTATCACCCTCAAGGCCAATCAGCCCGAACTGCTTGCCGAAGCCGAGCGCGTGGCCGCCGCTTTGGCTCCCTATCCGCCCTGTGCCCAGCAAGACGAATCCCTGCAACTTTGGTATCTACCGCTACTGGATTGGGTGGCGGCCGATCGCGATGTGCAGGTGGTGAAAACGCTTCGCCAGCAATCCCGCCGACGCCAGCAAGTCGAGTCTGCGGAGGCTGGGGAAAAGCACATCGTCAAAATCGTCGCGGTCGAGACCAGCACGAATTTTTATGCCAGTAATTTGGAATTGGGCTCCATTCCGCCGTTCTTCCTTCATCAGCTGGGTCGGAGCCGATGGGATATCGATACCTGGCTGTTTCAAACGCTCGTCACGGAGGGTGCGCTCAAGCAACCTTCCCTCCACCAAGGCTACGAAAATGCCTCGATGGTCCTCACGATGATTCGGGTTTTAGCCTTTACCCTCGCCCAGGTGTTCTATCATCGCCAAGTGCGGAGTCACTTCCGCAAGGCCGGTTTCGGTTTCTGTGACCTGGCCCGGCGTATGGCAGAACGGTTTCTGCTGATTTCTGTCCCGGATTCCAGTTGATCCGTTGTCTTCGCCAATTTTGCGGCCGGTCCTAATCAGCCTCTGCGCTCGGGCTCGACCCGTGCAGGCATAACCATTGCCTGCAAGCAGAAAACCCACCTCCCGGTC
>QIAN01000103.1 GCA_003225005.1 Acidobacteriota bacterium
AAGGCTGGCTGGGCAGTGGGGATCGAAAACAACGACGAGCGGAATTTCAAGGACTTACGAGGAATGCGAAAAAACACTAAGTCATTGAAAAGGAACGAGAGGACACGCAAAGGAATTCTTATTGCTCCCTCAAAGCTCCATCACTTTCCTTGTGTTTGAGATTCTCGCTCTCAACGTCTTCATCCAAGCTTGCAACAAATGTCGGCTTCGGGCCGAAGATTTGCGGCACGGATGGTAAGCCGACGTTTCATTTTTGATGCGGGTGAAGCCAACACCGAATTCGCCTTGTTGCCTTTGCGACAATTCAGGATTCCGTCGAGGGCTCGCTCGGCGCAAAACTCCGGGTTGTCCAATTCAGAGGGTTCTCGAAAATTACTTTGTCGTCGTTACAGGCCAGGTACCGCGCGCGATTTTATCCGGCTTCTCACTGCCGAACTGCTTTGAAAAGACAAAGAGAAAGCCGACTTGCCAGACTTGCCAGACTTGCCAATTAAGGGCCTGATGAAAATAGCTAAGTGATTGTGGCGCCTTGCCTTAGCTTATTTTCCCCACTGTTCGCAACGAGGAGGCCGGGGGTTCGAATCCCCTCTCGTCCACCAGATTCCAAAAGACTTACGCGATTTTTGGAAAAGCGAGCGATCTTCATTTTCCTGCCAACGAGTGCGTCGGGAAGTCCAAGTGATTGCAGGAGCGCACTTTAGCTTGAGAGCGCCTCGTTGACTACGAGGATATCCTCCTTCCTGCCACTCAAGAGGTCGCGGGTTCGAGTCGCGTCGCTCTCGCCAACCCTTCTGGACGAATGTAACGGTCCCAATAGGCGGGCAAAAACTACGGTGACGAGCCCGCGAACACCCGGTTGGCAAAATACTAGTTGCTCTACGTCATGAGATGCGGCGTTACCAGGTTAACAAACTCGCGGGACGTGATGACCTTGGTCTTCTTCCAAAACCTCGGAAAATGCCGCGTGTTTCCAGTCACAAGATAATCCGCCCGGGCAGCATCAGCGCATTCAAGGAATACGTTGTCGCCGGGGTCACTCGTGACCTGAAGGCGCCGCGCCGGAACAACCCAATGGGCGCGTTTCCCGATGAGTTGTAGTAGCTGCTGTCGCAGGCCTTTGCGAATTTGGAGTTCAAGGACGCGATAACACGTCCCGATATTCCGCGAGTATTGCCGCTGAGACATAAAGCCGCCCTGGCTTGGTGACGGCAAGCAGGAGAACCGTGCGCTGCAATCCCTCGGGTTTAAGTGCCGCAGAAACGACTATGTTGGTGTCAACGACGAGTCGAAGCGGAATCATCAGCGCTTTGTTTTCTTTGTGCGCGTAGCCCGGATAATCCTATCAATCTGCTGCGAGCTGAGGTTGTCCGTGCGCTTCGCCTTAGATTCCTCGCCGATGATCCTAAGGACCTCTGGCTCCGGGGCCGCTAGCCGCACATAGTCGCGGATGCTGAGCAGCACTGCCCGAGGAGTTCCACGCTTCTCGATCACGAGCGAACGACGTTCGTCCTCTACCTGTCGCAGGAGCCTGCCAAAACTGGTACGCGCTCGGAGAGCGGAAACAACAATGCTTCCCTTCTTTTGTGTCCTCGGCATTGAATAAACTCACTAGTTCGATTATACGAACTGTACAGTCGCTTCCGCAACAGTTTTCAACACTCGCACTATGGCCCACCACCCACGATCTATCATTGGTTGTAGACGACAATTGCGATCCCTGCTTCCGACCACGGTTTCGATGGCTCCATACTTCAGCAAATGACGGATCCGACGATTTGCCCTAAATGCGGACCAATTCTCTTCCCGACGATCTACCGGAAGGTCAGTTGGATTTGGGTATGGTACTAATATCCACAGCATTTCTTGTACTTTTTCCCGCTGCCACACGGACACGGGTCGTTTCGGCCAACTTTGGGTTCTGCACGGCGAATTGGCAATGGCATCCCGGTGAGAAACGTTTCTGGAACCCGCGCGGCTTTCTCTCGATACGTGAACTTGCGATCCTTGTCGAAGCACGCCCACCACGCCATTTCCTCGACCACGTCTGTGATGAGCGTGTACTTCTCTTTCATACACTGCAAGCAGCTGTCTTTGCCGCGTGCATGCCAGGCCTCGATGTCATCCCAATTGATCATGCCCGGCGAAATCAACTCCTCTTCCCATGCACTGCGCAGGTCGTCCATCAACTCTCCCGGCCACAGATCCGTGCAGCGACAGGCCAACGCGTCCCACGCTTCGCTGGGCGTACGGTCGAGCTTTTGAAACAAGTGGTGAAAGTACGCCACGATTTCTTCCCGGGGACGCTTGCCGCAGGCTACCAGTGTCAACAACCCACGCATCGCAGCCGAACGGACATACGGACTAACCAGCTCGTTTTCGATCAGCGAGGTCATGCCACTGATGTCCCCATCCGAGACACAGGCCAGAATGCTACCCAATCCCTCGGTCACGGTGTCTCCCACCAAATCGAACGGTGTTTCGCCCGGCAGGGAGAATATCTGGACCACCAAGGGATACGCCCGGCTCTCACGAAACTGGGCCAGAAGGTAGACTGCATAAGAGAGGATCATGCTTTTCGGATCAGACGCATAGGGCTCGGGGTTGTTGGCCACGTCACCAAGGACGTTGAGCAACGCGGGAATCATCTCTTCGCGACGGGCAACCGCTTCGAGAACGGCGTCCTTGGCGAAATGGCCCTCATTGTGCTGCAGCTGGGAGAGGATCTGGTCTACATTCATTGAATTCCGAACAAGAATAGCATTCAGAGCATGCTGGCTGGATCGCATAATCTTTGGGAAGCCGATCTTCCCTCTGTGCTATCCCTCGTGCAAAAATCGCTTCGTGAAGACGCCCATGCCAAAGCACACGTGGACACTCAAGGCGCGTTTTCGTTCCCGGGCATTCGGATGGAAATCTTCTCGTCTTGCCCGTCAGCGTCTGAAGGAAGGGGTGGCGGAAATCAAGAGACTCGCCAAAGCGGACCTTATCACCGCCGTCGACGGAGCAGTCATGTTGGTGGAGAGGATTTGGCCTGCATTGGAATCTGTAGATTCTTCTTCTGGAGCCCTTGGTACGGCCGTCGGCGAGGCTTTGACCGAGTTGTTGCCCCTCGTGATCAATGCTCCTGCGGACCACAAGACGCGGGACCAATGGCTGGCCCGGCTATGGCAAGCGATTGAGGAAGACAGGGTCGATTACCTGTGGATGGTGCAGGATCGTTGGGGCGAATTGTGCGGTTCGGGCGAGGTGGCCTCGCATTGGGCGGATGAATTCCTTTCCCAACTGAGAATCGCCTGTTCTGATCCCCGGCCAGGCAACTACGTGCGGGGTGCCAGCATGTGCTTGTCGAGTTTGCTGGCAGCTGGCCGTCATAAAGACCTGCTCGACGTACTAGCCTTGCAGCGATTTCCATTTTTGGTCCTACCGCAAGTTCGGAGTTCAAGCGCTGCTTGCCGAAGGCCGGATCGAAGAGGCTCTGGCATACGCTGAAGCCTCACGGAGATTGAATCAACCGGATGGCGCTATCGATGCCGCTTGCGAGAGAATCTTGCTCGATGCCGGCCGAGAGACGGAGGCATACGAAAAGTATGCTCTGACCGCTAGCGTGTCTTCGACGGGGCTGGGTACCTACCTCTTGATCGCCAAGAAGTATCCGGCCCGCGATCCGAAGCAGATTCTTTTGGACCTGGCCGAATCAGGCGGCGATTCCGGGCACTGGTTTGCGGCCGCCAAGGATGGCGGATTCCTCGATCTGGCGCTGGAATTTGCGCAAACTGGCAGGACCGACCCGCGCACACTCAGTCGCGCTTCGCGCGACTTGCTTGAAAAAGATGCTAAGTTCTGTCTGCAGGTAGCGCGGATCGCGATCCAACGAATGCTCGAAGGCTACGGATACGAGCCGTCCGGAATCGACGTGATCGATACTTATAGTCACTTCCTGAGGGCTGCAGCGACGCTGGGCGTAAGCCAGGATGCTCGCAAGGACATGTTCTCCACGGCAACAAAGGCGAAACAAAGCGGTGCTCCTTTCGCCGACATTCTGATCCGTCAATGCTCGCCCGGATCACTCCACTGAACCGTTGTGCTACACAACAATTCCATTCAGCTCCCATCTGCTTGTTTGACAGTCCGCGCCATGAGCAGCACCAAGCGTATCGGCGGAGAGCCTCCCCGAGAATAAACTGTTTTCTTTGTCGGCCACTGCAGGGAATCGAGACGGCTTCCTTGGGAAAATGAGAGAGCTCATTGAATGGAACCTCTTGGGGCCGCCGCGGTGGCGTTAGACGCGCACAGTCAGTTGGTTCCAAGCGAGAGCGACTGTTCCGCCATCGCCGTCACATTGAACGCAACCAGAGTGTCCGATTTGATCCACGCAGAAACCTGAACATAAGCTCTAAGTTTGCTGCAAAGGTGGATTCGGGTGCGGCTTCCTGACAATATCGGTGATAAACTCCGCACGCGTGCCGGCGCAGATTTGTTACCGCCAAAGCGCCCAACCCAGCACGGGCGAATGATTCGATCAGTGTGTCCAGCAGAGGAATAAATTCCGAATCGTCGAGGGGACTTCGATCGTTATGCGCAAACAAGTCTTCTATCTGCACTTTCCCGAGATGCAACAGGGCTGCCTCCGTGTCGGTGGACTGTTGACCTTCGGACTGGCGCACGGGAGGTTGAATGCCTGCGGATGCAGATGCACCTGGCAGGGGTGGCAGTTTCTCGGGCGGAAAGGTTAGCCTGATACTCCGCGCCTGACCTGGTGTACGTTTGATTAAATTGCGCCGTTCCAAAGTCACGATCATCTGATGCACGCTTGGCGGCGAAACATGGAAGAACTTCACCAACTCCGCCTCGGCAGGCGGGCGTCCGTGCAAGGTGGTGTATTGGTGAATGAAGGCCATAAACTGGCCTTGCCGGGACGTGTACGGCGGTTTCATCTCGAGGAATCTTCCAAGGCTTCTATCGTCAACAGGAACCGGACGAGTTCTTGAATCTTCGTCCGGCTTGGGCCGATCAGACCGTTTCCGTAACGCGAGTCGTAATGCTGGCAGTAATCCGCAGCCAGCTTGTAACCATACGTCGGAGAATCCAGATGCCAGAGGTAGATGTCCAGTCCATGCTCCGCCAGCATGAGGTTCCAATTGTGAACGATGCGTACGGCTCCCCACCTTTGATTCCGACATTCGTTTTGAAAATCGCGCAAACGGTCATGCATCGTCTGAGCCATTTGTCGGTCCAATTGTGGACGAAGTTTGTCCAAACCTGCCAACATCCCTTGCACTTCCCGAAAGAGTTTTGCCGTCGCTCCGTTGGTCTTGCCTTGGCGCGAAACTGCTCTGGTCGCTATCCAGATGGCGAAAGCAGAAAGTCGTTCCGTTCGCTCAAACCACTTTTTCAGGACTGTCAGTCTCGTAAGACTTGCACCTCCGTGATCGTCAATCTCTTTGACAATATTCGAGAGCTTTTCGGGAATGTTGGTGCGCATCATTGGCCAGCCAGTTTGATTTCGAGACCACACACGTGATCCCACAAGGCATCGTCATAGCCCCATCCAATTTGATCGGCATGGGTCAGGCGACGAACACGCTCCCGAAAGCGGGGACAATGCTCCGCGCCTTCACTCAGGAACAGTTGCGACATTTCGTTCAAGACTGACTCGAAGCTGTTATAAAAGGCCTCGTTGATATCGCCAAATTCCAACCTGAATTCGCTGCCGTTCTACACATATTGTAAGGTAGCATCAGATCACTCGTCCCCGGCAAATCCCTTGTCGAGGTGGTCTTGCTGACTCCTGTGTCGCATATTCGGACACTACAATCCACGCATTATAACAGCGCAGTCCATTTGATGCGGTTTTTGACGCCGCCTCCAGAAGAAAGGAGACCTGCAATGAGAAGTACAGAAATTCGTTGGGATGGACGCTCACCAGTGGTGGGCAAGAATCAAACCCGTGTCCCGCAACTTGCCCAGCAGTTCCGGATGCTTCTGGGCAAGGAACTTGAGTCTTCTCGTCTTGTACGGCTTAACGCGGGCGACATCCAAAACAATCGCGGCGAGGCTGGCAACTTGCGGATTGTCCGACTTCGCCATTTGCTCAAGGCGGGCAACGTTCTTCTCGGAGATGTGCGATTGCTCAAGGAACCCGAAGATGTCGTCCTTGTCCTCAGTGGCCTGACGCTCGCTCTTCGGCTTGGCCTTGCAGCGCTTGCACACGTGGATTTTGTAACTATCGCCGGAAAACTGCTCGTTCGGACGTTCGCACCGGCAGATCCTGCAGTAATGCCCCATCCTGCTTCCTTCAACAACCGAGAATAAGACAATAAACCAAGAGACACCAGACAGTCGGGAAAGGGGGAGGGGTTGTCGATGGCCAGCCAATATATCGATCGAGAGAAGGTCCGGGCTGCCATTCGCAGGATGGGCAGCGAATACGTCTTCTACATGTTGGACGATGCCATCACACTTCTGCCGCAAACTAAGCTCCGCAAGCTGATTAAACAGTACATGAATCCGGCGGAGCTTCGTCCGGACGGCGCCAGAAAGGAAAACCTTCTCGCTGATGTCAAGGCGTTCCAGAAGGCGAGCCTGACCGGCAAGTATTACCAGGCTTTCGCCGTCAATTCTAAGAACTACACGGAAAAGTCAAGCGGCACTCTGGCTTGGATTGCCGATTGCCGTCGCGTTCTTGAGCGCTGCGTGGCTCAGTCGAAGAAAGAGGATCCGGCGACGGTATGCCAAGCCTTCGAAATTATCTTTAGTCTGCTGAGCAAGATCGACGAATGCACCGATGACATCCTGTTCTTCGCTGACGAAGGCGGCTCATGGCAAGTCGGAGTGGACTGGGAGAACGTGTTGCCGGCCTGGTTCAAGGTCCTTTCCGCGACGGCCGGCCCAGCCGAGTACGCGCAGGGGATTACCACACTCCTCAAACGTCACTACAAACACGGGCGCATAAAGATGCTCGCCGTGGCGCGCAGGATTGCGACGCCGGCGCAAGGCCGGGCTCTGCCGGAACGCGAGTCCGAAGGGGCGATTCGAGGTAGTTCATGATCCGGAGTGTTGACACCCGTACGCAGGCTCCCTGGACTTTCAGTCAGAATGGAATTAAGGAGGCGCGCCTGACACTGGATTGGACAAAATGTGCGGCAGTAGAAAGTGTGTAGCCGTCCAGACGAGTGGATTGGGACTTTCGTTCCAGGCCTGCAAGAATTCTTCTGTGGCGCTCTCTAAAGCAAGGATCGAAACCACCATTTACCTGGTAGCCCGAGTAGCCCAGTTAAGGCCCCTCTGCTAAACCTAAGTGATTGCAATACCACGTCTTAGGTTTTGATTTACATCGTTCGCAACGAGGAGGCCGGGGGTTCGAATCCCCTCTCGTCCACCAACATCTTCTCCAAGCTCAACAACTTACCCAACCCTGCGAAATTCGATCAGTTGGGCGAGTTGGGCATTTCTCGGATTTTTGCGTTCTGGAAGCGAAAATCCCATGCCTGCTCTCTCTGCCCATCCTAATCTCCATTCGCGCTGCTTCAGAAGCTTTTTGTAAACCTCGGACACGTGGG
>QIAN01000104.1 GCA_003225005.1 Acidobacteriota bacterium
TGCAGGAGATCTACTTGTATTGTGGAGGCGCATCAGAAGACATTAAGATTTGGCGAAAACAGGTCCGCTATACCAGGAACCAGCTGCAAGCCATTTCGACTCGCTTAGCCCACGACGCAAATATTGTTGCCAAAATAGCGAAAGAAGATTTAGACGACGAGTACGAACCGTACGCCTCAGCATTCCGGATACCTGCCCATCTACAGGAGCAAGCAAAGACCCTGGCGGAAGTCCGTGCTGCACTCGGGAGACATACTCACGGAAAGACAGGGCGAAACAAGCATCTGGTTTTTCTCTCCTACCATGTCAAAGCTGCTACGAACCACGAATACTATCAGCAAATCGCAAGAGTAGTAGCCTCGGTTCGAGGGTCGACCGCATACAACGTCATTCAGCTCGCAGATGCCATTCGCAAGACTATCAAAAGATGTGAGAAAGGTGACAAGCTATTCTTCCAGACTGAGAACCGCGATATAGTGCACCACATTGCCCAGTGGCGCCACCGTCGCATGCCGGACGCTAGATAGCCGCTAATTCTCCTTCCAAAGTCCGACCCAAACAGGGATTCGTGCGGTACGTTCACAGATGAAAGTTCTTCAATCACTGAGGATCTTTTCACAGCGCCGTAGTAACAACGGTGTTTCGCCCGAAGACATTGGAGGAAACGATGAAAGTTCGCCACCACAAAACGCCAAGTCCTGGTACGACGCCCGAATCCGACAACTCGAAAATGACCTTGACTTCCGACGACTACCTAAACAGCGCAACTCTTTTAACCCATAAAGTCTTTGAAATCGTGCGTTCCGGGCGGGACCGCGGCTGGGTTCCACCCTTCAGGCTACACGTTACCGGGGTTGATGGTGATGAAGTAGTGGATCTCCTCATCGATCAAACGGGAGAGATGCAGTTGATCGGAGCCAGCCACGAATTAACGCTCGCTTTCCGTTGATGGCTACACTCAGGGACGCGGCCGGGAGCGTATTGGAGATGACACTGAAACCGACGACAGTTATCTAGCGGGGCTGCAAGTTGTCGATGGATCTGAACTGTAGATGCCCCCGCAGAGTCAGGCAAGAAAACTATCTGCGGTGTCCTAAAAGATCGAGTGCCGTCCTCCGATGATGGTCAGAGCGAGTGTGAGTCCGGGAGGACCTAAATATTATCAACACAAAAACACTCGCACGCGGCTGATTTGACCCGGTGGTAGAGGATTCCAAGGGTTAGATTTGAAATCTAAGAATTCTTTTGTGAAGAGCACCACTTGGGGATCGCTGCGACTGGAAGAGGAGAGCGCGAGTGATGGGATCGTGAAGTTGTGAGTTCCCTCAGGGCTGTCGTTCCACTCCGTCACTCGCCGCGTGCGAGTGTTTTTGTTCAGGATACGGTAGCCAACAACTGGCCCCTCAGATTTTGGGCCCTACGAACTAAAGGAAGGAGGACCGCGTTCACATGCCAGACCTTGCGGAAGTCTTTGCGATCCTGCAAACAGTTGATCGCGAGACGCTGTCTCTAGTGAGAACCGAACTTGATCGCCTGCAGCGAGAAAAGCAAAGCGAACGGCGTGAGTGTGTTGAAGCGGGCGCACCTGCGAATGGGGTTCGGAGGTGCGCATGAGCAAAATCGTGGGCGCCGCAAGGCCGGAAACCCCCGCTGCTAGAGGGTTTTGCTGTGACACGCGATTCCTTTGTGCGCTGCCAAACGACAACTGCCACATACGCGAGGTGTCGCCAATACAAGAGTTTGAAAGATGACACCACAATCTATTGGCAGTATGAGCGCCTAAAAGGTTGGCTCAAGCCTTGGAAGATCACGATTGTGGCGGACGACAAAACTGGTCTCTCTTACGAACAAATCGATATCGTTTTGAGCCCCTGCCGTTACTACCGCTTTCTCATAATTGAGGTAGCAATAGATTTCAGTCACTCCACTGGAGTGAACAGAGAATTCGTCCGCCAACACGCCGTATTCGGGAAAAGTCGGCGCGCACACACCATCCAAGATTGCATTCTCTACTGGGGTGGTCGAAAGTCTGAGAAATTGGTGCGCAGTTACGACAAAAAGGAAGTGGCCGGCTATCGCGTCGAACTGGAGCTTCATTCGCCGCTCTTGCGCGATGAACACATTTCCACGCTGGAGGATTTTGACGGCTTGCCAGACACGGTTTATCCCAAGCACTTTCAGTTCGTCACCGTCGATTGGGATCGCCTAAAGCGACATCTCACGCCAAAGCGCAATAGCCAAGCCTTAATTTCCGGTGCCAAGCAACGAGGAAGCTCACTCTCCCGCTTGCGTCGTTATCTGCGAAGGAATGGCATCACGAATTTCCATCGCTTTCTCGTGCCTCATGCCATTAACAAAAGAATCGATCGTGCATTCACCAGATGGAGTGGACATTTTGAGGGTGCCTCATGCAGAACCACCAACACAAAGTAAGTCGCGCTGAACGCAGGAGGGCGGAGCGCGAAGCCAAAAAGCTATTGCAATCCCCCCGCTTCTTCAACGAATTCCTGCTTGCAATGAAGAAAGATGGTCTTGTCGGTGAAGAACAGGCCGCACTGGTGCTTTTCATTGTGGTGGTGTCTCGGTTGCTTCTGCGTCCACTGAACGTGTTTGTGAAAGCTCGGAGTTCAGCAGGCAAGAACTTTCTGATCAATAAAGTGCTCCGTTTGCTCCCAAGCCACGCAATTGCAGAAATCACCAGCGTCTCTGAAAAAGCATGGAATTACTTGGGCACACGATTGCGCCACACTGTCGTGTATTTGCAAGAACGCAACGAAGCAGTCGGGAATGTGCACCCCCTGCGCCTCTTGATAAGTGAAGAGAAAATAATTCGTCTCGTTCCCAGATGGAAGGATGGGAAGCTCTCAACGAAGGAATATGTAGCTTATGGGCCGGTCGCGTCGATCTCGACAGGAACCAAGCAGCTCGAGATAGATGATCAAACTAGACACTTAGGGATTTCCATCAATGAAACCGCCGAGCAGACACGGAAGATCGTTAAGTCCTACAGGCGGCAGACCAAGGGTCTCAGTCGAAAAAAGCTGAGAACCTGGCGTATGGTTCAACGTCTTCTGGAGAAGAGGATGGGAATTGAAATCACTGTTCCCGAGTGGTTCGACAGAGTGGCTGATTCGCTTTTCGTTGAAGACCTGCGTGTTCGCCGCTACTACCCGTATGGGATAATATGAAACCCGTGAGACCCAAATGCGCGATTTACGCCAGGGTTTCTACCCGCGAGAGGCAAGAAACGCTAAATCAACTCGCCCAACTTCGAGAATTCTGCCAGCGGCAAAACTGGCTAGTGGTCTCTGAGTACATCGACCACCAGACCGGCTCTGTCCCCGCGCGTGCCGAATTCCAAAAGATGCTGCAGCATGCTTCCCAGCGGAAGTTTGATGTCCTGCTGTTCTGGGGCCTCGATCGGCTAACGCGCGAAGGAACACTCGCCACGTTGCAATATCTTGAGCGCCTGACTTCTTATCAGGTGGGTTATAAGAGTTTCACTGAACCGTACCTGGATTCCTGCGGCACGTTCAAAGACGTGGTGATTTCTTTGCTGGCGACCATGGCCAAGCAGGAACGGATTCGGATGGGTGAGAGAGTCCGTGCCGGCATAGCGCAAGCTCGGCGTGCTGGCAAACGCCTCGGACGTCCTCCGCTGCGCGTATTGAAACCCAAGGATGTGGCAGAAATACGGAAGGAACGAGCGCGGACAAAAGCGCCCTTCAGAACGCTTGCCACGAAATACCAGATCTCGGTATTCACTGCGCACCGGCTTTGCGGAAAGCGCGTGGAGAGTGCACCATGAGAAGAAGCGCCGGAATCTACAAACGCGGGACTATTTATTGGATCACATACGTGTGGCACGGACGTCAGTATTTCGAATCCTCACGTTCTTCAAAAAGCTGTGATGCCGAATCCCTGCTTCTCAAAAGAAAAACGGAGCTTGGTCTGGGGCGTGTAGCGGTGAGGCCCTCCGAAACTCTGACCGTCAACGAACTGCTGGATTCTTACATTGCGCAGATCGAAAACCTAGCAACTCAAAAGCGTTACAGATTGTCCCAGCGAGTCTTAACACCCATTTGCGGAATGTGCCGGATTACTGATGTTGACGCTTTCACATTTGACCGCTTCAAAGACTTCCGAATAAAAGAAGGCGTCAGCCCGGCCGGCGTAAACCGAGACATAGCGGTATACCGAGCGGCATTTAATTTTGCCGTTGAACGTAGGCTACTGACTCATAGCCCACTGGCGGGCGTCAAGCTATTCAATGAAGCCAAACACCGAAAACCTCCACGGACAATTTCCTTCCCAGAAGAACAGAGAATCCTGATGTGCTGCGACGTCAGACTAGGATTGATTGTAACCGTGCTGCTTTATACGGGAATGCGGGTTGGAATCGAAGCTCTTAGAATCAAGTGGACAGATGTTGACTTTGAAGATGCAGTCATCACAGTCGCGCAATCCAAGACGGCAGCAGGACTACGGGCTCTGCCGATGACAAAGTTTGTGGCGTCCGAACTCCAAAAGTGGCACGCCAGCACGAGGGGAATATCTGAGTACGTTTTTTTCAACCCGCAACGCCCGAGTATACATATACAAAGCGTTAAGACTGCTTGGCACAATGCTCTGAAACTGGCGGGGATCCCTCGGTTTCCCATTTACCAGTGTCGCCACACATTCGCTACCAGACTGGCCGGATTGGGTGTGTCAGACAGGATCATCGACCAACTACTCGGGCACGCGCCGCAAGGCGTGCTCCGGTTCTATACAGCGCGAGTCCCAGAATATCTCCGAGACGCGATCAATCTGTTGGAAAAATTGCGTACCGCTAAGACAGGGCACTCCAGCGTGCCGACGATCGGACGGACCGGGGAGCCAGTCGAGAAGGGCCCAACCCTAATAAACTAGCGCGTTTATTGTGTAGAAGACTCTCAAAGTCGGGCTCAACATTACAATTTCATTACAATGCACCAAGATTGGAGCAATGCCCCGTGGAAGGGGATATCTCTAATTAATTGAAAACAAAAAGCTAAAATCTGGTGGCGGCGGTTGGACTCGAACCAACGACCTACGGATTATGAGACCGTCGCTCTAACCACCTGAGCTACGCCGCCATTATGTGGGTTCAACATCTTACAGTAACGTGACCCGCTTCCCATTGCATTATAATCGCATAGTGCGATAGCGTAGACCTGTCGGAGGTCGCATGAGTCGCTATCAGCGCGGTCACATTTACGAGGCATTTGGAGCCTTTCACGTTCGATTCTATCAAACCGAGTTGCGTGGCAGACAGTTGACGCGAGTGCAGAAGTCACATCGCCTGTGTGCCAAGGATCGGAAACACTACTCGGCGAAGTCGAAGCCAGTGCAGTTGCTGTGCGATGACTTCATGCGCAGGGTGAACACGGCGACGGTGACCGAGCAGGACATGACGGTCGCGCAGTTCTGGGAGAAATATTACCTCCCATACTGTGAAGAGATCGTCAAGCTGACCGGCGAACGACGCAAAAAGCCTTCGACTATTCGTGGCTATAAGCAGATCTGGAAACAACATCTGGAAGCGCACTTCGGCAAGCTGACGCTGCAAGAGTACGAACCGCACCTCGGCACTCGGTTTCTCCAATCTTTGACCGGCACCCAGGCAAAGAATACGCTCAAGCACGTCCGTGCGTGTGCGTCGTCGTTATTCAAGCGTGCCGTCAACGAGCAGCGGATCAAAACGAATCCCTGGCATGGCGTGCAGATGCCAGACGATGCAATCGAGTCGAGCCAGACACAGCACTACACGCTCGAGGAAACCGAGAACATTATCTCGGCGCTGGCGGACCACGTCGATTGCCAACTGGTGATGGCGCTCTCTTGCTTACTTGGCTTGCGTCCGGGTGAGATCGCCGCGCTGCGCTGGGAAGACTTCGACCCAGAGAGTGTGAACATCAGGCGTTCAGTCGTGCGCGGCATCGTCGGCACGCCGAAGACCCCGGAGTCGATCGCGCCCCTGCCGCTGATCGATCAGGTGCGCGTGCCACTGGAGCTATGGCGGCGAAAGTCGGAGAATACGAAAAATAGTTGGGTGTTTCCGTCACGCAACGACACGCCGGTCGATCTGCACAACCTAATCGCTCGCGTCATCAAGCCGCATGTTGAAGGAAAGAGCGAGTGTGAGCGTTGCCACAAGGTTCCAAAGAAGTCGGGTGTCGAGTGGAAGACCTTATACGCTGGCCGGCGCGGTGCGTGCACCGCGGTCATCGAAGCGACCGGTGGAAACTACGCCGTGGCACAGGCGCTCTTGCGTCATAAGTCGATGAAGACCACGCTCGACGTGTACAAGAAGCAGATCACACCACAGTCGTTTAAGGAGGGGATGAAGCTGCTTGAGGAAGCTGCAACCAAACGGTGAACCGCTGACTGCCTTAACCTGGTTGTCACGTTGCTTAAATCACGACAGGTGTCCAGATTGACGGCGGTTATCTCACGAATCAAAACCAGGAGTCCCAGATTGCCCTGACCTGGCCTACGCTTTCAAGAGGCCCAGCGTAAAACAAAACCTTCCGATGGCCGGTCACAGGCGGACCACAGATGGTCGGGATTGTGTTTTCGACCTGTCAACTCATGCGGACAGCGACAATTCCAATTGCTTCGGTGGCAAGCAGCGCTGGGGCTCATACCTCCGGAGAAAGGACCGCGCGAACTCGTTTGCCAATCGTGAAGAGTTGTCGGTTCTAATAATCACACACGTTTCGAAACACAACGAGGCATCAGAAAAGGGTTTTACCACTACCCTTGGGCACCAACGGCAACGGCGGATTTTGTGAGAATAGCCACGCCAACGTGTTCAGATGCCAAGTGCACCGCCTGTTGAGCTGTATGAATATCGTGCGCGTGTTTCGGAGCGATTCCCTCGCGTCTCGCTGCCTCCATGATTGCGTCATGAACAACTGGGCGAGGTCGTCGAGCAAACAGAATCCAGTCATCCTTTGCCAAATCTTGGAGCGTGATGTCTTTCTTTTGAGCAGCCGCGTGGGTCTGCGGGAGGGCAGCATAAAGAGGCGCCTGCGCGAATGCCGCGGTTGTGATCTGAGAATTTTCCGGCGGCGCAGTCACCAAGGCCAGGTTTAGTTCACCTGACATCACACTCCGAACCAGTTCGCTTGAGAATTCGCTGATGAGTTGAATGCGGAGCTTAGGGTACAGGTGCAGACGGATTGCAAGAATGGCTGAAACCCAGGATTGGTCGGCGTCGGGTGAGTGCCCGATAGTCAAAACGCTATCTCGCCCGTCGCGAACAGCATACCCAAGCTGAACAGCCCGGTCTATGTGCAAGAGCGCCGAACGAGCCTCTTCGACGAAGGTATGGCCCACTTCCGTGAGCTCCGCGTTCTTTTTGTTCTTGCGAGCGAATAGATGAAGTCTATGCTGCTTTTCGATCTCATTGATCTGCTTGCTGAGTGCAGATTGGGTGATGTACAGCGTGTCGGCGGCGCGAGTGAAATTCAGCTCCTCGGCCAAGACAAGGACTGCCTGCAGGTGACGTACTTCGACCCTGGAGAACACGGCTCCAACCCCCCTTCGCCAAGCGGCGGAGATTCGTTACTGCCCTACATCTAGTCAAGGAACGGGAAGGCAAGAAAAAGTATCAAAAAGAATTGTTGGACTCAGGTGGGGGTGCGCAGTCCGAGACGGAGAATGCTTGACAGACGCTCGTTTCGGATGGCACGCTTTTTGGCCATCTAATTATCAGTTGGGGTGAGGTCCTCCCAGATGTCCAGCCGCGAGTTGGGCCCAGAATGGGTTCTTTCAAGGTTTGTCTCTCCTACCGCTGGTCCCAAGGACGAGATTAGCGAGTTGGTTGTTGTTGCGCGACACCTGTGGCCACGCATTCAGGCGCATGCGCGTAGGGAGCAGCCGGAGAAGAACTCTGACGAGGCGCTTGCTTTGGCCACCGAGGTATGGAGAGCGTGTTGCAGTCTGTTGCGAAAACAATCCAGCGATCGAACCGGACAAACTGGCGAATAAAGAACACGGAAACGTCGTTGCGGGTAAGCTGCCGAATGAGTGACGAACGAAATCCCCTGGCTTGGGATTGCCAACGAAATATCCCTTGCCGCTGGAATCGCTCCACGTCCCCTGCGGGTTCCAATGCCATGCTTCAACAAATAATTCGGTGTTCTGCCGATACGTGACCGTTTGCCAACCGGCGGAGAGCACCTGCTTCATGACCGGCTCGGTAAAGAGTTTGTCGGTCGCAGCCGTGTTAATGCGGTCGATGCCAGCTCCCAAGGCCTCGGTCGGGACAAATGTGTTCGCGACGTGTGCGGGTTGGAGTCCACGCGAATGGTTTGACAGAAAGACAGCGCAGCCGAAATAGTCGTGATGCTCAAAACGAGCAGGATGCGGCGGCTCCCGGGCCTGTGGCATTTCCCATCCAAGAATCGCATAGTCCTCGCACACCTGTGTGCAGAATATGAATGATTGTGCAGTGCTTCAATCAGTTCAGAACAATACGGGAGTTTAATCGCGCAGGTAAAGCCCCAGGTTCAAGTTCAGCCTCGCGCCAACGACTGAATTCAGCGGATTGAGTTGAGTCGGCTGGTGCGCAAGACATTGTTATCCTGCGCACCTTCTCCAGCACGATGATCGCTGATGGCGGGTAATCAAATCCGCATTGGCGATCATGACCTCGTCAGAAGTTGAACTTGAAGCCCAGCTGCAGCTCGCGCGGTCCCACTGACGTGTAACTTATCGTCCCGAAGGTGTCATCGCCGACCTGGGTGTCCGGTGTCCCGAATACCGGATGATTAAAGGCATTCCTCGCCTCGACCCGGAACTCGAAGTTCATCTCCTCACGTATCTGGAACTGCTTACCGACCGATAGATTAGTCGTGAACGACCACGGCGTACGGACACTGCCCAGCGTTCGCCGAGCATCGCCCAGGGTGAAAGGTGCCGGACGCTGGAACACGCTGGTATCGGCAAAGTAGTTGTCCACCCAATCGGAACCGTGGTTACGCTTGGGCGTTCCCACAATACTGGGTCGCTGCGCGCCATATGTGGGTAGAGGCTGTCCGCCGTCGTTAAGGAAAAAGGCCAGCGGACGTCCATCAGAGATGCGCCAGATGCCGTTGGTCTTCCATCCACCGATGATCAAGTCCGCCCAGCGCGGCATGTTGCCCAGGAATGCCCGCCCGTGCCCAAACGGCAGATCGTAGCTGTAGCTGAACTGAATTACATAGGGAATGTCGAAGGTTGACAGACTCCGTTCCAGCTCCGGCTTGTTGGGATCCTGCAAGCTGTCGAAGCCGCCCGCCCATGACACATTGGTGTCGGCCGCGGAAGCGTCGTCGATCGACTTCGACCAGGTGAACGTTGCCAGTAATTGCAAGCCATTGGAGTACTTCTTCTCGGCGGTCAACTGCAGTCCGTGGAAAATGGAATTCGCGATCATCTGCGGTTCCGTAGAAAGCCCAGTGAATTGAGGAAACGGCCGCAGCAATTGATAGTACTGAATCTGCGGAAAGCTGCTGCCTATGGTGCTGTTCGGGTCGGTGATGAGCCCGGCGAAAGGATTGCTTACCGGGGTGTTGAGGCACGCTACAGTCAGGGCTTGGCATGGGTTGGCTGCGTCGGGATCTCCGATCGGGAGACTCTCCACCCAGGGCCCCAAAAAGTTCCGCTCCACCGAGTTGCTGAACGGCAGGTGGGTGCCCTTTTTGCCGATATATTCTGCATTGATCAGGATACGGCTCGGCAGTTCGCGCTCGATCCCGAAGCTCCAGCTCTGCTCATAAGGTGTCCGGTTCGCGCCCGGGGTACGCAGCGGGCCGTTCGCGCCGAAACCCACATCGTTCAACAGCCCGAGCGAACTCCCTGCAGGTTGAATCAACCCGAACTTAAATGGATTGTTCAGGTTCACGAAAGGAGTTGCAAGGTCGTTTGGATTAACAGTGATCACATTTGTGTACTGATTGAAACCTGCGCTGCCATAGGGGACGACGCCAGTGACCCCGGAGCGCGACTGCCCATAGTAAATGCCATAGCCTCCGCGTACCACCATCTGCGGAGTAACCTGATACGCGAAGCCGAAGCGCGGCTGGAAGTCGTGCCAATCGGTTACATAGTTAGTGCGTTGTTTCGAAGAGGCGAAGACCTCACCCCCTTTCAAAGCAATGTTCACGGGTTGGCCGGTAACGGGGTTGGTGTAGGTCAGGCTTCCACCATTCAATGGACTGGTGGCATTCGGATCGAACCAATCCTGGTGGTTAAAGCGGTCGGTGCGGGGCAACGTAACGTCATAACGCAAGCCCAGATTTAATGTCAGTTTGGGCGTGACCTTCCAGTTGTCTTGCGCAAAGAATCCGTATTGGTAATTCGTAGTGGCCGGCCGGAATTGGATTTCTTCGTAGGACCCACAACCATTGCTGGCACAGCCCTGCGTCATCTGGCCCATCATAAAGCTTGCCATGGAGTCGCCGCCGCAGTCGTCTATTCCCGATGGGCAGGCGTCAGAGGCATCTGTATTGAAGCTGAAGAATCCGACGGCAGCGTTGGTTTGGATGTAGTTAATCTGGTGAATTCGGCCGTCAAACCCGAACTTGATGTCGTGCCGCCCATGTATCTTGTCGAGCGTGGCCGATAACTGTCCTGTGTCCTGGCCCAGGCGGTAATTGCCATAGGGATCCGTGCCGATATTGGGGTAGCCGGCAGGGGTGTACTGGTCGATGAAGATCGCAGGCACTCCCTTGAAGCCGTTGGCCTGTAAGTAGGAGGGGAATCCCAGCGTCCCGAGAGGATCATCGACGCCATGCGGGTTATAGGCATCAATGTGCCAAACTCCCCGCGTGAACCCCAAAGTTATATTCAGCAACAATGACGGGCTGAAAGTATGCGTCTCGTTGATCGCAAAAGTGTGGGCATTATTCCAACCCGGACCGCCCTGACAGGGATCTGTAAAGTTTTTGAAACAATCGAGACCCGTGCCTGAGGGGTTGTATTGATACGAGAACTTCCCAGTCAGTAGGTCGTTCTGTGTGAAGCGATGATCGATTCTGATATCGAACTGCTTATTGGACCTGTGGCTTGAGCCGGAGCCGAACCAGTTTTGGTAGATGCCTCCGCTGGGAAAGTTGGGCTCTGGAAAGTAGCTCATCATCTTTTGTGCCACGGGATCAATCAGATTGCCGGGAGCCTGATTGGCCGGGCCGGGGCTGGTATAAGTGGCGAGGTTGTTGAAAGGGATGAACGCGGTGCGCACCACGCCCCCGGCATTGGAGTTGAACGTCCCGGAATACGGGTCCCAGATTTGACCGCCAGCCAGACTGCACTGCCCAATGTTATCGAAGGTCCCTCCCTGGGCGGCACACACCTCGCCAAAATCGCCGGCCCGCATGGCATCGCTGGGAACGGCTCCAGTAGCCGTGCTTAAGCCCGTTTGAGTCAAGCCGTCGTAATCGAAGAAGAAAAAGGTCTTGTTCTTGATGATGGGGCCGCCGATGGTACCACCGTAATTATGGCGGCGCAGCGGGGGAATGGAATCTCCCGCGCGATTCGCGAACCAGTCGTTCGCATCCAGGCTATCGTCGCGCAAGAACTCGTAGGCGCTGCCGTGAAACTTATTGGTACCGGAGCGCCCAATCACATTGACCACCGAGGCACCCGAAAACCCGTACTCCGCGCTGAAATTCGTCTGCTGAACTTTGAATTCTTCCACCGCCTCCGGTGAGGGGAGATAAGTTACTGATGTGATTCCCCCGTTGGGTTCGGAGTTCGTGACGGATGCGCCATCCAGCAGAATGTCAGCCGTAGCCCCACGGCTGCCGTTGGAAACAAAGTTCGTGCCCAGACAGGGCTCTGGGCATTGATCATCCATCTCCGTGACGCCCGGCGCCAAAGCGGTCAGTGACTCGATATTGCGGTCAATCAAAGGCAGGTCATTGATGAAGCGGCGATTGACCACCTGTCCGGTTTCGGCATCTTCGGTCTGGATTGCCTGCGCCGCCGACTCCACCTGTACGGACTGCGAGGCAACCGCCACCCTCAACGTTACATTGGCGGTCGCGTTCTCGTTTACGTCGACCTTGAATCTAGCGCTTTCCGTCTTGGCAAAACCCGCGGCTTCGACGGTGACAACGTACACGCCCGGAGGAATCGAGCGAAACAAATACCGTCCGCTACTGTCGGAGGTCGTCTGGAAATTAAACCCTTTTTCCTGGTCGGTGAGAATGACCTTCGCCCCTGTAACCACGGCGCTTGTTGCGTCGGTCAGCTCGCCACTGACCGTTCCGAAGTAGGCCTGGCCCAGACAGGTTAAGGAAAGAAATAGAACAAGCGCTGCCACGAGCAGAACGCTAAGTTTCCGTTTGATGGGTGGATTTGAAAGGTGCGCGCAGCCCTTACCGGTCAGTACCATGGCTTCCCTCCGCGCTGAGATATTAAAACGGTTTATTACTCGAGAGGGCCTGCGTTGTCAAGCAAAAACGTGCCGGTGTCGTTAGCACATGATATGTCCGGTTGAGATAGCACGTGATATGTCCGCTTTTCGGGCGGTGAGGATAAGAGACCATGCGAAGCATGGTTTCTTACTCGAAGGCCGCGATGGAGCGGGCAATGAAAGTACAGGAAGTAATCTTGCGCGCGATGGCGAAACGGATCACGTGGTGGCAGGCAGCGGAGATCATGGGTATTAGCGACCGGCACATGCGTCGCTGGCGCGAGCGCTACGAGGAGTTCGGCTATGACGGGCT
>QIAN01000498.1 GCA_003225005.1 Acidobacteriota bacterium
GCCGCTCCCTCGATCGCCGAGTTGCTTCGTTTGGCCCTGTCTCGCACCCGCGAGTTGGATGCGGATGCGACGGCGCTCGAATTGACTGGAAACTTGCAAGCGCTGATCGCGGCGCTCGATAAGCTGGAACGTCACCACGTCGGTTTTCCGGCCCTGCCCGTAGCTGCATACGAGGATGGCCCAATGCGTCTGCTTCGCAGCCATCCCGCGACCTCGGAGCGGGTCGGCGCCTTGCTCAGACTTGCCTAGTGACATTCAAGTCGAATAACGAAAATGCGTGCGACGGTGATGCGGATGCGTAGTTGGGCATCGATTGCCCGCTCCCATCCCTCGATGCTTACAAGGAACTGTGTAAAAACTGATTGGCCACCATCTCAACTCGTTAGGTCGCAAGAAACCCGTCGCTGATCAATCATTCTCATCGGCTCCCGCACTTCTGACGCTCAATTTTGCTGGAAGATCAAGGTTTATCGGCAATTGGCAGATTTTGTTGCAAAAGTCGGCTGCTGCCGGTGGGCTGGCGGCGTCTCGTTATGAGCGGCCGTTTTGATCCGCCGGTCCTGACGCTCGCTACGCAACTCCAACGCTACGCGATGCACAGAACCTTAGCTGGTGGAGGCCGCGCAACCAGCGTTGCGATCCGCCGCAGGTTCTGAGCGATGACGGCGAGACCAAATTCGTCCTGAGCGCCTCGCGGGCCGCGTAGTCGGAGGCGACCGAGCCTCAGGATGCGCTTCAGGTGTGCAAAGCGGATCTCGATCTTCTTGCGCTCGCGCTGCGACTGCTTGAAGCCCTCGGTGCCGACAAACGATCGAGCAAGGTCTCGGGCATGCTCATGGATGTCGCGCGGGATCTTGCGTGATGGTTCCTTTGGGCAGCACTGGAGTTTAAGTGGGCATACGTCGCAGTCGAGCTTGCTCGCGCGATACAGAAGCGTCTTGCCCTCATGTATGGTACCGCTTGTCCCGAGCAGCTTTCCCCCCTTTGCCTCGCGCCAAAGGAATTGATGAACGGAATCGCGCTAGCGGCCCTACCTACATCACGCAGGTAAACCCGCCATTCTGTCATGATAGGGAGCTGCGTTATGAAAATGCATTCGGTTCTTTGCGTCGTCCTTAGCCTTGGCCTCTCGACCGCGGCCGCGTTTGGTCGCGGCGGCATGGGATCGTCTCATATGTCCGTGACTGGCGGCGCTCTTGGCACCAGCGCCGCTACACCCGGGACGAACTCGTTGGGGACGGCGCTCTCGTCATCCGGCACAGGCAGGCCCATGAAAGGACCACTGCTTGGCACCAACCCGCCATCGACCGTGAGGAAGCAAAGGTCGATAAGATGATAGGGTCGATCTGCCGTGGCTGTTGAACGCCCCGCGTATAGCGCACTGGCCAATCACAATCGGTGGCCGGGTCATCCGAACGCGACCATCGTCAAACATCCGGACGACGATCCGTTTGCAACAGGGATCAATGTGTCGAGCACGCTAACCGGCACCTAGATCAAACTATGCTCCCCATACTGGGTTGTCCCGGTCCTAACCTTTCCTCATCTACGGCGGTAGCTGTTGCTTCGACTAGGTCTCGAGCTTCAGGAGCAGTTGGCATTTGGCTGATCACGCGCCATCGGTGCGGAGTGCACCCAATGAACCGTTTGAACACCGTGGTGAAATGGGCTTGCGTCTGGAATCCAACTGTCAGAGCGATCTCGGCGATGGGCATGGTTGTGTTCTGCAACAATTCTTCAGCCCGCCCAATTCGTCGCTTCAAGAGAAACTCGTGGGGTCGCAGGCTTGTCGCCATCCGGAATTGGGAGGCGAAGTACATTCGGCTCAATCCGGCAACCACAGCCAGATCCGAGAGGGTGATTTTCGCCGAGAGATGGCTGTCGACATATTCGACGACCCTCTTAAGGCGCCATTTCTGCAATGCGCAGACTTGCCGGCGCATCGGCTCTATTCCAACCGGTTCGACAGCAGTTCGAACTTCTGACCGCAGACGCAGGCGCCTGACGGTGATGGCAAGCCGCAGGACGTCCGCGCAATACTGGTCGTTTCCCCGCTCGGCGGCCAGGAGTGCGCAAGAAAGGCAGCTAATGATAGGATCATCTGAATTTTCCACCGCGGCGGTGCCCGCCATGCGCTCGCCCCACGCAGCGTCGGTGACAGGCCGCGCGTGCCGATCTGTGTGGTCCAGCTGTGCCAATTCCCGACCCAGAAGCTTGGCGTCATGGACCGCGGCATCCTCGGCCGCTGCATAATCTGCAGCGTAGTTGACGCGTAAAAATTGCCACTGTTGCGGCATCACCCGATCTCTCACTCGATTGTCCGATGGCCGGGAGCCTGCGAGCCGCGACAACTCTACGGCACTCGATAGGGAGAGCGACTGCGTGTGCTGTCGCGCGTCTGCTCGTCGAGCTCTTCCGACCCATACGATAGAGAATATTGGGGCACCACTACGCGCTCCATTCTAACGCCGTTTGGATCGGATAAATTCTTTGGGTGCACAAATCATACCTTGGTATCGGAATTATCCTCCGTCGCGCACGTGTGATTTTGGGTTGACACCGGAGATCCGACTTGATTTCGACGTGTGATCCGAGAAGACAATCCGTCGCTCAGTTCATATCGGTAGCTGGCGTCGGTTGTCGCACCCCTCCAAGCTTAGACAGTTCTGCCTGTTCGCCGATGACGATGCTTTCGCGAGCGGGGCTGTCTTCCGAGATGGTACATTAAAAGAGGTCATCCGATGCGCGCGTCCCAGTCATTTTTTTCGGCTACGATAGCCGTCGTGTGCTCGATGGCGCCGCAGTTTGCCGAAGCCAGTCCTTGCAGCAGCGACATTGCGGAACTGGAGACCGCCATTCAGCAGCCCGGCGTAAACCTGCTTAGCGGATCTGGACGGCAATCAGTCGACCCTCAATCGAGCCACCAACCA
>QIAN01000499.1 GCA_003225005.1 Acidobacteriota bacterium
ATTCATTGTCCATGATGTGCCGCCGTTACAAACTGTCTCGCCTCAGTCGAATCTGGAAGAACGCTCCGTTCGGGTTAGCATAACCTGAACGGAGGTTCTCCCATGAACAAGCCTCGCCGTCATTTCTCCGCCACCGAGAAGGTCGCCATCCTCAAACGCCACCTCCTCGACAAGGTCCCCGTCTCCGATCTCTGCGATGAGCTCCAGCTCTACCCCAACCAGGTCTACTCCTGGCTCAAGGAGTTCTTCGAAAACGGGCACGCCGCCTTCGACAACGGCCGCAAGACCAAGGCCGTTGATGATGCCAAGGATCGCAAGATCGAGCAGCTCGAAGCCAAGCTCACTCGCAAGAACGAGGTCATGGCCGAGCTCATGGAGGCCCACACCGTTTTAAAAAAAGAGCTTGGGGAGATCTGACCGGCCGCTGGGTCCCCCACGATGCCCGCGACGAGCTGGTCGACTTCGTCCGCGCCTGGAGCGACAAGACCGAGATTCCCGTCACCCGCTTCCCGGCCTGGATCGGCATCGGCACCAGCAAGTTCTACGACTGGAGAGCCCGCTTCGGTAAAGTCAATGAACACAACGCCTGGGTGCCGCGCGATCATTGGCTTACCGATGACGAACGCGAGCGGATCTGCGCCTTCGCCCGCGCTCATCCGCTCGAAGGCTATCGCCACCTGACCTTCATGATGCTCGACGCCAACGTCGTCGCCTGTAGCCCGGCCAGCGTCTACCGCGTCCTCAAAAACGCCGGACTGCTGGCCGGCCAGACCCCCAAACCCTCCAAGAAAGGCACCGGCTTCGTGCAACCGCTCCAGCCCCATGAACACTGGCATGTCGATGTCAGTTACCTCAACATCACCGGCACCTTCTACTTCCTCTGCTCCATCCTCGATGGCGCCAGCCGCTTCCTCGTTCACCACGAAATCCGCGACAAAATGGAGGAATCCGACGTGGAAACCATCCTCCAGCGCGGCCGCGAAAAGTTCCCCGGCGAACACCCACGCATCATCACCGACAACGGACCGCAGTTCATCGCCCGCGACTTCAAGGAGTTCATCCGTATCGCCGGCATGACCCATGTCAAGACCTCTCCCTACTACCCGCAGTCCAACGGCAAGATCGAACGCTGGCACAAAACCCTCAAAAGCGACTGCATCCGCCCCAAGGTGCCGCTCTCCCTCGACGACGCCCGCCGCATCGTCACCGGCTACGTCGAGCATTACAACCACGTCCGCCTGCACAGCGCCATCGGCTACGTCACGCCCAACGATCGTTTGCACGATCGGCACAAGGACATCCACGCCGAGCGCGATCGCAAGCTCGTCGAGGCCCGCGAACGCCGCAAGCTGCTCCGCCAGGCCATGCATGAACGCAAGCAGTGTCAGCCAAGTGTCACTCCACGGCCAGCCATCGACTTCGCCGCCGTCCGCGCCGCCCTCAGCATGGCCGCCGTCCTGGAGCTGCTCGGCTTTCAGGCCAGCTCCACGCATGGCGCCCAGCAGCGCGGCCCATGCCCGTTGCACGGCTCGACCTCCGGTACCAGCCGCTGCTTCTCCGTCAACCTGGCCGACCAGATCTTCCACTGCTTCAAGTGCGGCCGCTCCGGCAACCCGCTCAACCTGTGGGCCCACGCAAGCCGGCAAACGCCCTACGACGCGGCGATCGATTTGTGCCAACGCCTCGGCATTCCCGTGCCCACCCTGACCCCGCGGAACAGGGAAGAGGAAACCGTACCTCCGATTCTCGCCACCTGTACAATGGAGTCGACCTGACCCGAGAGTCCCTATCCCTTACTCGCTAACTCGACCGAGCGATCTTTCCAGATCAGGCTGAACCAAGACACTCCCTTCGTAATCCCCACGCGTGTGGGGGTGAACCGACTTTCAACGCCGACAAGGTAGCGATGCAAAAGTAATCCCCACGCGTGTGGGGGTGAACCGACATGCCTTCATTTATTAGATCGCAAGCAAACGTAATCCCCACGCGTGTGGGGGTGAACCGCGAGTATCTGAAGATTCGCCTGGCAACCGA
>QIAN01000500.1 GCA_003225005.1 Acidobacteriota bacterium
TCGGGTGTTGACGGCTGGCGTCCTTCCACTTCAAGCGCGTCAAATCCTTGAATGGGTCGAAAGGGAAGCATTGAAGAAACCGCTGTTGTTTGCACTCCGGGAAGCGCAGCCAACTTGCCGAAAATCCGATCATATATCTGTACCCGATCCACGTCTGCCTTATATGTTTTGCGTGGCAGGCTGATTTTCATCGTCGCTACTCGGTTGGGCGCGAATCCGAGCGGAATGGATGCAAAGCGTGCTGCGCTCTCCATGAGGAGACCAGCGCCTGCGAGCAGCACCAGAGACAACATAACCTCAGCCACAATTAGAACTCTGCCGATCCGACGCTTGCTGGCTCCTTGTGTGGTGCTTTGACCGTTTCCCTTGAGGACTTCCATTAAGTCAGCGTTCGATGCTTTCCAGGCTGGGACAAGTCCGAAAAGAACGGTCGTGAGCACCGACAAGATTGCGGTAAAAAGCAAGACTGGGGCGTTGATGCGAACCACCGCAGTCGATGGTAACTCCACTGGTTTCGTGACGTTAAATAAATGAATGACACCGACAGCGAGACACGCACCGAGCGCCGCCGCCGATACCGACAGCAACAAGCCTTCGGTCAGGAGCTGCCGAAGCAGGCGGAGCATTCCTGACCCAAGCGCGGAGCGAATTGCAAGCTCCCTATGTCGTAACAAAGATCGTGTAAGCAAAAGATTCGCCACATTGCCACAGCCAATGAGCAGAAGTGCGCTCACCGCGCCAAACAGTACAATAAGGCTCAGACGCAAGTTCGCGCCGGCGAGCCACGTAAGTTCTTCCTGTAGTGGCAGGACCAGAGGTTGGGTCTCGACGGCGTGTCGCTCGTGCTCGTTCGCGTGGCCATGCAGGAGAACGAGTTCCGCCTGCGCACCGGGGATGGAAACACCGGCCTTCAAGTGCGCGTAAATAGCGAGGTCATTATGAAGTGGATCTCGCTCCAGCTTGTTATTGGAGCTTATGAGCGTCCACACTTGCGTCTCCGGAGGGAAAAAGGTGAAGCTCTCTGGCATGACGCCGATGACATCACAAGCCTGATCATCGAGCCGAATCGTGCCTCCAATCACGTGTTCCTGTCGACCGAGAACGTCTTTCCAGAAGGAGTAAGCCAGAATGGTCGTGCATCCGCGCGCCATGTCTCCCTGGGCGAACGTTCGGCCAAGCGCCGGAACAACTCCCAAAAGGGAAAAAAAGCCGCGCGTCGTCTGAACCTGATGGACTTCCTTGGAGGGTCCAAAGCCAGTCAGGGTGGGATTCCCGCCCACCCAAGTCATGCCAGCAAGTCGGTCAAAGCTTAGGCTGTGATCCCGATACTCCTCAAAATCGTGATAGAGATCCATCAGCTTCGATAGCCCTGTCGCACGTGTTTCGCGGTCGTAGATGACAACCAAACGGCTGGAATCAGCATAGGGCAAAGGCGTGAGAAGAACGGCATGGATGATGCTGAAGATGATTGTGCTCGCGCCGATGCCGAGGGCGAGCGTCAGGACTGCGACGGCAGTGAAGCCGGGGGACTTGCGGAGCATGCGAGTAGCGAAGCGCAAATCTTGCCAACAGGTCGCCACAAACGTTTCCCAGCCGGCCGAGCGCACGACTTCCTTCGTGACTTCGAGGCTCCCTCGCTCCAGGCGTACTGCCCGAAGCGCATCCTTGCGGCTCATCCCCTGCGTCATCTTTTCCTCAGCCGCCATGTCCAGAAAGCCGCATAGTTCTTCGTCCAACTCCCGTTCGACCCGTTTCTTTCGGAACAGTGATCGAAGCCCGCTCGCTATGTTTCGCAACATGGACATGAGTTCGCCTATTCGTAACGCAAAGCCACAATTGGGTCGAAACGCATCGCCCGCCGCGCGGGGAGCCAGCAAGCGAACAGCGCGATTCCAAACTGAGTCGAGGTGACAGCGATGAGAGTGACAATGTCTGTAGGTGCTACGCCGTAGAGCTGGCTTGCAATGAGAATACTAATACTGAAGCCAAATAGTGATCCGATTGCCGCTCCGCTTAAGGTCAGACTTATCCCTTGCTTCAAAATAAGCTTTAGCACGTTGCTCGGATTCGCACCAAGAGCGATTCGGATACCCATTTCTCGGGTACGTTGCCTCACAAGGTAGCCCATCTGCCCATGGAGCCCGAGGGAGGCGAGAGCCAATGCCAAACCACCGAAGATGCTTAGCAGAACGGCTCCCACCCGCACTAACAATAGAGAGTCCGCAAGATGTTCTTCCATTGTTTGCACGTCGAAGACGGTAAGCGTCGGGTAGAGAGCGACCACTTGCCGCCGGAATGTGTCGAGCAGGGGTTCGGGAGGAATTCCAGTTCGGATGTGAAACGTCAATTCGGAACTGTAGCCATCGGTTTGGTCAAGCGGAAAGTAAACGAATGGCAGAGATTCTTCACTAACACTGTCATACTTGCCGGTCTTAGCAACCCCAATGACCTCGAAAGCTCGCCCATCGGACTTCCGTATGAGTTGACCGACAGGCTCATGGTTCGGCCATAACTTTCTGGCGAGGGCCTCATTGACAATCGCCACCGGGGACATTCCGTCGCGGTCTTGCGGCACAAAGGAGCGTCCGCGCAAAAGCGGAATGCGCATGGCCTCAAAGTAACTTGGGTCCACGCAGTTGGAGCCTACGAGGATAGGTGTTTGCACCTGAGGACCGACCCGAGCGTAGGGCAGAATTTGCTCCCGAAGGCTACTCAGTCCCATAGGAACTCGCGACGCAACAGCAACGGCTTGCACTCCGGGCACAGCTCTCAATCGCTCAATGGCTTGCCGAATGAATTCTCTGGTTCGTTCAGGCGAGTAGCCCTGCATGTTAGGGTTCACGGACAAAAGAGCGAGATTGCTCGGATTGAAACCCAAATCAATGGAACGGAGTTTGAAGACACTGCTCAGAAATATGCTGGCACACATCAACAGCGCCAGCGACACGGCTACCTGACCTACCATCAGCCAATAGGGCAGCCGCGCGCGCCTTTGTCCCACGGTTTGTGTCTGGTCCGCCTCTTTCAGACCTTCGTTTGCGTCGCTCTTGGTGGCTTGCAGCGCCGGCGCGAGTCCAAAAGCAATCGCCGTAAGAACGGTTATGATGATGCTAAATCCAAACACTCGATAGTCGACGCTCAAGTCAATGACCAGCGGCACGCCGATGTTGGGAGTGAACCTGGCCAAGAGTCCCTTTGCCCAAATTGCAAGAACGAAGCCGAGAGTT
>QIAN01000501.1 GCA_003225005.1 Acidobacteriota bacterium
CGTCAGCTCTGGTGATTTGGTCGCATATTTTGAAGCAGCCTTGACAGAAGAACAGATTCGCACGCATTTCAAGGCACGCGACAAGATCGACGCCATTACAGCTGCGGCATTTCAGGAAATTGGCCGACGCGCTCGCGACGGCGGAGCGACCGAGTACGACATGCAGCAGTGGATCATGGAGGCCTTCCGCCGCGAGAACCTTACTGCCGGCAACGACAAGCCTGTCGTCGCAGTCAACCAGAACAGTAGCAACCCGCATTACTACCCGACCCCTGAACACTCCGCTTCCATTCGCCAGGGCGATTTTATTCTTCTAGATATCTGGGCCAGGGAGAGTAATCCGGACGCCGTTTTCTATGACATAACTTGGACCGGGTGCATCGGGGAGCCATCCTCAAGACATCGCGAGATCTTCGAGATCGTCAAAGGAGCGCGAGATGTAGGTGTTAAGGCAGTGCAGTCCGCGATCTCGTCACGCAAAAGGCTTGCTGGTTGGGAAGTGGACCGGACAGTGCGCAACTTTGTAGCCGGCAAAGGCTATGGCGAGTACTTTGTCCATCGCACCGGCCATTCGATTGGAACCAACATCCATGCGAATGGCGCCAATATGGACGACCTCGAGATCAAAGACGAGCGTGAGATCATTCCTAACTCCTGCTTCTCGATTGAGCCCGGCATTTATCTTCCTGAATTCGGCGTGCGTAGCGAGGTCAACGTGCTAGTGCGCCGGGGCGCAGCTGAGGTGACCGGTCGCATCCAGACCGAGCTAGTGGTTATCTAATAGCAGGAACGTTCGAACAGCAGTCGGGCTGAGCTTGCGACTTTCGCAGCCGAACCTCGGGAACCCGACTCGTTGTAAATCGCTGCGTACGAAGATAGCGCGGCCATGTTTTTACAGAGGACGGACGCTGGCCGAAACGCGTCTTGAATTCTCTCGTAAATTGGCTGAGGTTCGAAAATCCGGATTGAAAGCACGCGTCGGTTACAGACGCGCCCTCCAAGAGCATGTGCAATGCTGCTCGATAGCGCACATTTAAGAGGTACTGATGTGGAGCATAGCCCACAAGTTCGCGAAAGACGCGCGCGAATTGAAAAGTGCTCATCCCGACGCTTCGCGCGAGCGGTCGCAGTCGATGCTCATCCCCGAACCTTTTCACAATCCGCTCTCGCGCCGCCTCAATCCTTTCCGCATACCAAGCAAGTTGCACGTCTGGAAAATTCCTCGCGGCGGCCTGCGGTGCATTCAGATACGCCGCGACAACCAGATTGATCACCCACTCATCCGTCGCGAAGTCCCGACATTGCTCTGGCAGCCGGCCGAACCGCCATCGAAGAAACCTGAGTTCGTTTCGCACCCCGAGAAATGAGTCCAATTCGTCGAAACGAACTGCCGGCAACTCATCGCGCATGCACTCCAACAGTGGGCGGCTAAATCGCACAGAGAGGACGGTGTCTGGCGGCACGCCTCGAACATGGCTGTACTCGTGCAGTCGTCCCCGTTCAGTCAGAAAAGCGCACCCTTTCTCGATCAACCACTCTCGCCTCTCAAATCCCAGAACAAAACAGTTTTCCTCAAGGAAGTGAATCCCGCGGAAGGCGCATATGGAATCGCGCGCCTCAATGTTGACAGGTTCAGGACCGTGCTTGAGTAGGAAAACGTCTGCTAATTCAGTCTTGGCTAACGCGATCTCCATGGCAGACCCCTGCAAAAAGTTTCGACCAGAACGTTTGCGCAGTCAACCTAATGTTATAAAACGATGAGCGCCGATGAGCGCCACAGGCACTTGACCTGGGCGTTTTCAAGGCGTACAAAGACTGCGTAGCTTCTGGTGTTGCTGTCGGAAACTTAAATAGGGAACCCGGTGCGAATCCGGGACGGCCCCGCCACTGTGATCGTGGAGGGCTGGCCAACGAATGCCACTGACCTTGAAAGGTTGGGAAGGCGGCCAGCTCGATGAAGCGAGAGTCAGGAGACCTGCCAGAAGCCGGATGAGAGAACCTTCGGGGGAGGGTGAATCATGCTGGCTCGAATTCAGGACGTATCAACCCACCAGGTTTTTCCTGAACTCCCGCTTTCCGTTCATACCCTCGCGGTTCTCCATCCCTGAAATCCTGAACACTCCCCTCGCGGGACAGGAGGAGCAATGCGTTGTATTGCCATGTGCAGTTTCCTTGTCTTTGCGCCCACGCTCTGGGCGCAATCGCCTCCAACGATAATTGGGTTTCTGGTTGACAGCACCGGGGTGCCTTGCCTCGGGCCACAGTGCGCCTGTTGGATAAGACGGGCCACGAAGTTGCCAAGAAGCTGACTGATTGGGCGGTTTCAGTTCGCCGGAAAGGCTGGATCGTACCGGGTTGAGGCGTCACTTGCCCGGCTTCCGCCCCAAGTCGTCGCGACCAGAGGCCCGGCAATGAGTCGTAGATCGTTCCGCCGGTGGCGGCGCACTCAATCACACAAGAAAAGGAGCAGTCTATGAGCTATTTAGTCGTCTTGGTCGCGGTATTGACACGCTTCATTCCGCATATGCCCGACTTCTCGCCTGTATTTGCGGCGCTTCTGTTCGGCGGCGCTCAACTCAAAAGACGAGACGTCATCTGGTATCCAGTCGCTCTCCTTGCTGTGAGCGATTTCGTGCTGACCACGTGGGTATATCGGATGAGAATGGGATGGGGACAGAACATTATCTGGCTGGCATTTGCCGTTGTAGCACTGGTCGGCTACTGGCTACGCAAACACGAGAGCGTTGGAAGCGTCGGGTTTGCCGCGCTGGCCGGGCCGACAGTGTTCTTTGTCGTCAGCAATTTCGGCGCATGGCTCAATGGGCACATGTACCCTGCGACGTGGGATGGATTGGTCAAGTGCTATGTCGCAGCGTTGCCGTTTTATCGGAATTCGCTGCTAGCCACCGTCGTATATACCGCCGTTCTATTCGGTGCGAACGAAATCTACTGCAGGAGGCACGATGGGATCGCCACGGCAGCTCATGCACACTGATTCGACTTCATCCGGCACGCATCTTAGTTTAGAGAGCTGCTTCAAAATGCGATGCTGCGCTCCAGGGCTGGAGGAATACTCCTCTCCGGGGGACTCGATACAAGTGCCTTGTCGGCTATTGCGGCGCAGCAGGGGCGCGTGCGCGCTGTATGCGTGTCAGTGGCGGGAAGTGTCAATTCGGACGAGCCATTCGCCAAGATGATGGCCGAACGCTGCGGGTTCAGTCTGCGGATCTTGCGACCGAGCTTGGGTGATTTCATTGCAGTTCTACCGACACTCATGCGTATCCTCGGCACATTTGACCCTATGGAGCTGCGCAATAGCGCAGTAACGTGGCTCGCATTAAAGGATGCTTGTGAAGAAGGGATCAGCGAGGTTCTGACGGGAGATGCCGCCGACGAGCTCTTCGCTGGATACAGCTACATCTTTAACATGGCCCCGGAACAGCTTCGACCCTATCTCGACTTTCTGAACAGCGTCATGTACTTCAGTTCAGAACGGATGGGTGCCAGCCTCGGGATTCGGGTCCAACTTCCCTATCTTGACGCAGCAATTCGCAATTTCGCCTTGACGATGTCTCCCAATGATCTCGTTGTGGAACGCGACAGTCAGCGCCTTGGAAAGAAAATCCTACGCGAAGCGTTTGTGGACTCGCTGCCGGACGAAATCACGTGGCGAGTCAAGACGCCTATCGAACATGGGTCAGGTAGCCATGCACTACAGAAATTCGTAACCGATTTGATTTCCGACGACGAATTCGAGGTGGCGCGTAGCCGTCTAGCTGCCGAAGACGGCGTTACGCTACGCGACAAGGAGCAGTTTTTCCACTACCGAATCTATCGAACGATTCTGCCTCCGCCTTGTCAGCAGGT
>QIAN01000017.1 GCA_003225005.1 Acidobacteriota bacterium
ACGCTCAGCAGCCTTTTCCGATCTGCAGGCTTGCGGGTGCAGCTGTTCGGTTCGGCCCGCGAGTTTGCGCAGTTCAAGGTTCCGGATGCTGCGAGCTGCCTCGTGCTCGATATCAGGTTGCCGGGGGTCAGCGGTCTCGACTTTCAAACCGAATTGGCCGAGGCCGATATTCGCATCCCGATCATCTTTATGACGGGTCACGGCGACATCCCGATGTCAGTCCAAGCGATGAAGGCTGGGGCCATTGACTTCCTGACCAAGCCGTTTCGCGACCAGGAAATGCTGGATGCCGTTGTCAAAGCGCTTGACCGAGACCAAAAGCGACGCGACAGCGAGACGGTCGTTGCGGAGCTGCGAGTCCGATACGACTCTCTGACATCACGCGAGCGGGAAGTGCTAGCGCTCGTTGTCGATGGTTTGATGAACAAGCAAACCGCGGCAATGTTGGGGGTCACCGAGATTACGGTAAAGGTCCATCGGGTCAATATGATGCGAAAAATGAGGGCTCGGTCGGTGATTGATCTAGTAGGGATGGCTGACTTGCTGGGAATCCGTCGCCCGAAAGGCTAGAGTCTATACTCAGGTATCGTTTTCCGATCTCAATCCGTAATGCTATCTGAAGTCAGGGCACTGGCGACGCTTTGGCCCCAGTCTCCGCATCAAGGAAAGATCGCCTTGTCAAAGCTTACGCTTGTCGCAATTGTTGACGATGATAAATCCGTACGTGCGACGACCGACAGCCTCGTGAGGTCGCTCGGATACGTGGTACATACATTCGCATCTGCCGAAGAGTTCTTGCGGTCGAACCGCCTTGACGAATTCGCCTGTGTAATTGCGGATGTCCAAATGCCCGGTATGAGCGGCGTCCAGTTGCAAGACCACTTGCGCGCTCAGGGCTATCGTGTTCCGTTCATTTTTTTCACCGCGTTTCCCGATGAGAAGATCCGCGCGCAGGCGCTTGCGGCCGGCGCGATTTGCTACCTGACTAAGCCCTTCGACGGAGACAGCCTTATTCGATTTCTCCAGGCCGCCCTGAAGACGCACGACGGCGAAGCGGGCAACTGAGATCCTCCTCGCCCCAGACCTGCGAAGCAGTCCGCTGCACGGCTAAACCAAGGTATCGAGGCCCCCAACCTTTTCGGTAGTCGGACTGAGCTTGGTAGCAATGGAGCAATTCATCTCGAGCGAACTAGGGTCGAGACAGCATGGTGAACGAGCCGGTCTACAGACTCATTTCCCCTGCGCCAATAGTCTTTAGAGCGCGACCAATGCTGGAGGTCTGAGATGGCGGACGATGGCGTGTTTCATCGCATGATGACGCGACGGCGATTGCTTGCCGCAGCAAGCGCGGCAGCGGCAGGTGCAGCTCTCTCGAGGCCGGCATGGGCGCAAAGCATGATTGATCTTCCACTGCCCGACGGCCCCGGAGCGCGGCAGATTACAACCAGCTTTCCGCAGAAAGGTCCGATGATCCTGCAACGGACTCGTCCACCGCTTCTGGAAACACCGTTTGAGGTCTTTGACAAGGGCGTATTCACCCCCAACAATCAGTTTTATGTGCGCTGGCACTGGGCGCTCATCCCAACCGATATTGATACCGACAAATTCGCCCTGACCGTCCGCGGTCACGTCAATCAGACATTGTCGCTGTCGCTGAATGATATACTTCACGGCCTGCCAAGCGTCCAATTGTCCGCAGTGAACCAGTGCTCCGGCAATTCGCGCGGCTTCTTTCAGCCTCGCGTGCCCGGCGGAGAATGGGCGAACGGCGCCATGGGCAACGCGCTGTGGACCGGGGTCCGCCTCAAGGACGTGCTGGATAAGGCCGGCGTAAAGCCGGGCGCCGTGCAGGTACGATTCAAAGGACTGGAAGAGCCCGTCGTAGCGGACGCGCCGCATTTCGTGAAGTCGCTGGACATCGATCACGCTCGCGACGGCGAAGTGATGATCGCTTTCGCCATGAACGGCGAGCAGCTTCCCTTGCTGAATGGCTTTCCGCTGCGGCTGATCGTGCCCGGCTGGTATGCGACCTATTGGGTCAAGATGCTGAATGATATCGAGGTGCTGAATCAGCCGGACACCAACTACTGGACAAAAGTTGCGTACACCATTCCCGACACGCCATACGCCAGCATCAAGCCGGGCGAAGCAGGCGTGAAGATGATTCCGATCAACCGAATGGTTCCCAGATCCTTTGTCACGAATATGGCGTCGGGCAGCAAGGTGAACGCCGCTGCACCGTTACGCGGCATTGCATTCGGTGGCGATTGCGGCGTGGCCGGCGTCGACTACTCAATTGATCGCGGCCAGAGCTGGCGGCAAGCGCAACTGGGAAAAGATGAGGGCAAATATGGATTTCGGCAATGGCAGACGCAGTTAGCGCTGCCCGCTCCCGGCAAGTACAGCTTGTTGATCCGCTGCACCAATAGCAATGGCGTGGCGCAACCCGACACACCAAATTGGAATCCCGCCGGCTTCATGCGCAATGTCGTGGAATCGATCGATATCATTGCGGCTTGACGGAGAATTAACAATGTTTCTCAACTTGCTGCCGGTCCTCGTCGTATTGTGCGTGGCGTCAACGCCTCTCGCAGCGCGCGCCGCCACAACGTTCGAACTGAAGTCGGTGAAGATCGATCTGCCCGACAGCGACAGGATGTTCCCTGAGGGTCCGGGTTCGGACGCGATCAATAACAACTGCCTCGCCTGTCACTCGGCTGGCATGGTTCTGAATCAGCCGGCGTTGTCGAAGCAGGCCTGGACGGCGGAAGTCAACAAGATGATCAACAACTACAAAGCCCCGGTGGCCCCGGAGGACGTCGGCACGATCGTCGACTATTTGACCGCCCTCAAGGGCGCAAAATAGACGTCCACCTTCCTTTCGCTAAAGGCCGAAACACTCGTGATTGCGCGCCGGGCGTCGACCGCGAGTTGCCGAAGCCGCGCAAATATCCCCGGCGCGAGCAGAAACGTCGAGCGCTTCCGTGTCTCTCGGTAGATTAGGTCATGCAACTCCCTTGGTGCGTGCGCTCAACGACGTTCCGCTGGACCTTTCTGGTAGCCGGCGCATTTGCGGCTTTCACCGTTGCATTGCTCGGGTTCGTCTACTTGAAAATGAAACATGACCTGACGATGCGATTCGACCGTGCAATCGGTCTGCAGATGGATGTCCTTGCCGACTTGCCACCCGGCCAGAGGCTCGACTCGATCAACGAGGGCATAAGGCAGGATCTGGCTCGGGTTCGGCTCGTCGGATTGTTTGGCCCAGATCGCGGCAGGATCGCGGGCAATGTGGAAAGCGAGCCGTCTGGTCTCAAAATGGAAAGCATGTCACAAGATGCTGTGATCGTTCGGATAGACGGAAGCGGGCGAGAGAAACAGGCGGCCCGCCTGGTCGCGCGAAGTTTGCCCGATGGCAACGTACTGCTGATCGGACGAAATGCCGACGAAGTTGAGGAGATCGCACGCGTTGTTGGCCGGGCGCTCGCGCGCGGCCTGTTTCCCGCCGTCCTTCTTTGCTTTGCGGTCGGCTTGACGCTGAGCGCCCGGGCTCGAAGGCGTATCCTCGAGGTCAACGAGCGGGTGCAACGCATCGTCGCCGGCAACCTGCGTGAACGGCTCCCGCATCGGAACGCCGACGATCCCTTTTCCAAGCTTGCCATGATCGTCAACGGCATGCTCGACGAGATGGAAACCCTCATCCAGTCCCTTGCAGGTGTCGGCAACGACATCGCTCATGACCTGCGCACGCCACTCACTCGCGCACGGCTGACGCTTGAGCGCGGTCGCAGCAGCGCGCGAACGGTGGAGCAGTTGCAGGCGGTGGTAGACAAAACGATAGAGGCGCTTGATCAGTCGCTTTCGATCGTCAACGCTATTTTGCGACTTACGGAAATTGAGCGAAGTCAGCGATTGACAGGCTTTGGCAAAGTCGCACTTGCCAATCTCATCCGCGAAGTGGCTGACATGTACGAGCCGATAGCGGAGGACAAAGGGATCGCTCTCCGCATCCACTCGGTGCAGGAACTAAGCGTGCACGGCGACCGCGACTTGCTGATCGAGGCAGTCGCCAACCTCGTCGATAACGCCATCAAATTTACGCCAGCTGGGGGACAGGTGGAGGTCGGACTATTTCACGGCAGCCGTGAAAATGTCGTACGCGTGCGAGATACCGGTTCCGGTATAAGCGAACGCGAACGTCACGCTGTGCTCGGACGCTTCTACCGGTCGGACAAAGTCAGACACAC
>QIAN01000107.1 GCA_003225005.1 Acidobacteriota bacterium
TCGGACGCGGGAAGCATGTAGAAATTCCAGCCCAGCCCATCGGGCCTTCTGGCACAAGTCTTCGACGGACATTGCATGTCGAAGTCTATGACGACTTCCCGAATATTCTGCTCAGCAGTGTCGCCTACACAAACACGGGAAACTCCGAGTATCACCTTGACCTCATTATCGAACAGCAACACAGGTTCAACTCCCACATGGTGAAAGAGCATCCCTACGACATGTGGTCGTATCAGGGCTCAAGCTACGAATGGGGCAAGGACGACGTTGTCAAGCTCAGGAGCGGGTTCTCCCAGCCAAACCTGATGGGTGGAATCGTAAAGGGCGGTTACGGCGGGGGCATTCCAGTGGTGGCGTTCTGGACAGCATCGGTCGGAGAAGCCATTGGCCACGTCGAAACGCTTCCTTTATCGCTCTCGTTGCCGGTCAAAGTGCAGCGCGACGGACGAGTCAGCACAGCCGTTAGCATCCCAGCGGATACAACCCTCAAGCCAGGTGAGAACTACTCTACTCCCCGAAGTTTTGTCGCGATTTATTCCGGGGACTTTTATGAGCCGTTGCGTCTGTGGTCAAGCGTTCTGCAAAAAGAAGGCTGGGAAATTCCTAAGCCGTCGAGTGAGGCATACAACGTGAGCTGGTGCGGCTGGGGATACGAATTCAATGTGACGCCGGCACAAATGTTGGGCACAGTGCCTAAGCTGAAAGAATTCGGCATCAAGTGGGCAACGCTGGATGACCGCTGGTTCGACACGTATGGCGACTGGAATCCGCGACCGGACACATTTCCGGGCGATTCCATTAAGAAGATGACCGACGACTTCCACCAGCAGGGAGAGTTGGTTCAACTGTGGTGGCTGCCTTTGGCCACCGAAGACGGTCAGGGCAAGTGGGAGTCGCACAAGTATGTCGTCTCCAAGGTGGCGCAGGAGCATCCCGATTGGTTCATCCTCGACAAGAACGGCAAGCGTGCCCGTATGACCCGCAACTTGGCCGCGCTGTGTCCGGCAGTGCCCGAGGTACAGGCCTACTATAGGCAGCTGACTGAGAAATTTATTCGCGACTGGGGTTTCGACGGCTCGAAGCTCGACAACATCTACAGCGTGCCCATGTGCTACAACCCGGCGCATCATCACAAGTCGCCGCAGGACTCCGTCAATGCAATGGCTGATGTGTACAAGGTCATTTTTCAGACCACGCGCTCAATAAAACCTGAGAGTGTGACGCAAAGCTGCCCTTGTGGAACTCCGCCATCCCTGGCGTGGTTGCCCTACATGGACCAGGCAGTGACTGCTGACCCGGTCGGCGCCGTGCAGGTGCGTCGCCGCATCAAGATGTACAAAGCGCTGCTCGGACCCGAAGCGGCTGTATACGGCGATCATGTGGAGCTTTCAGAAATGACTCGTGTGGGCAACGAGTGGTCGGAGCACGGCAGCGATTTTGCCTCGACCATCGGGGCCGGCGGTGTGGTGGGGACAAAATTCGTGTGGCCGGACCCCGGCCCGAAGTATAAAGCTGTGCTGCTTACTGCCGAGAAAGAAGCTCACTGGAAGAAATGGATCGGGATTTACAACGAAAAGATGCTTTCCAAAGGCATCTTCCGCAATCTTTACGTCGACGGTTATGACCTGCCCGAGGGGTACGCGATTGAGAAGGACGGCAAGATGTATTACGCGTTCTTCGCTCCGACCGCTGCAGAATGGAGAGGCGAAGTAGAATTGCGCGGCCTTAAACCCGGTTCATATCACGTAATTGACTACGCGAACGGCAAAGACTTGGGTACAGTCGAGGCCACAGCCGACAATGCACCACGACTAAGGACCGATTTCAAGGACCATCTGCTACTGGAAATGTCGAGATAACGGCATTATTATAAGATTTACTTCGCCGGGAATCGAGCTAAAGCCTGAAACGGTGTGCCGCATCCCGCGAATCCTATTCGTTGAGGATGACTACGCGACTCAAATTGCGTGGATTATCAGGATCGAGGCCCTTCTTCAGCCCCGTAAACAGACCTATGAGTTGCCCTGCGAAAACGTACGGCGCCGCCATCCGCGCCAGTTCGGGTAGTTCGAAACCAAACTCGATTAGCAAATCGGATGCAGCCCGAGCGCGCTCATCCGCCTGGGTGGTGAGCGTGAAAGTGGTTCCCCCCCAAGCTCTTGATCTCCTCCAGCACGTCACACTCGGCGTCGTAGCCTCGTTCGGAGAGCAGAAAAATCACCAGAGTCTCGGGACTCACAATAGCCTTCGGCCCGTGACGGAACTCCAAAGTGTGAAAACTCTGAGCGTCAGAGGCTGACATTTCGGTAATCTTAAGCGCAGTTTCGCAGGCCAAGCCGTAGAAAGGGCCTTGCCCCAGGCAGACGTAGTCGGCGAACTGCCGCGCGCTGAGAAATTCCCGGATTCGTGGGTGCAAAGCTGCCAGGGGCGGTATCCGCCAATGCGGGCAGAGCGCTAAGCGATTTGCAAAAGGTGTGATCGTCCGCCAAGAACGCTGACAGATACTGCAACCCCAGTACCATGGAAGTGAAAGAACGCGTCATCACCGTGCTTTCCTCGTCAGAAGGAAGCAGCGAGAGAGTGCTGGTAGCGATCTGCTCGAGAGGTTGACCAACAGTGCTGGTGATGGCCAGAGTACGCACATCTTTCTCGCGTTCGAGAAACTGGGGCCGCTTTCAACGTCTCGGAGGTACGACCGGAACGCGAGATTACGGCGGCCGCAATCTCCTGTGAACCCGCAAGAACGAGATCCGGAAACAACAGGAGCTCAGATGCTGGAATGGCGCGTGCTCTTTTTCCGGTGATGGCACTGCAGGTTGCTGCTGCTGCGAGGCCGATGTAGTAACTGGAGCCGCAGCCAATGAACAGCCATTCAGTTGCGGATCCGAAGTCCTGGCGCAGGTTTGCCATCGTACCGCTGCGCTCGAGCTCAGTTATGCAACCACTCCAGAATTGTGGCTGGGAAAGTATCTCGGCGAGGGAATGCGCGCCAGGGGCCGAAACTAAGGAGTTCGCGCCTTTTCGATTAGACGAGGTTTACCTCTATCCCGACTTTCTTGAGCGCGCGCAGATCTGACTTCGGGACGCCGCGATCAGTAATAACCGCCTGCAAGGCGCTTGGTGGAACGATCAACGACAAGCTTCGACGGCCAAACTTGCTCGAGTCACAGACCGCCACGGTTCGCTTTGCAACTTCAACCATCACCCGGTTGACTTTGGCTTCAAGAAGGTTTGGCGTGCTCAGGCCATAGTGGACGTCAAAACCATCCACGCCGAGGAAAAGTATGTCGGCGTTCAACCGGCGGAGGGTTTCTTCCGCGATCGGACCGACCAGAGAAAACGAATTCTTGCGAAGCGTACCACCGGTAAGGATGACTTCCACAGGGGCTCCTGACAGCTCCGCGGCAATGTTTACGGCGTTCGTGATAATCGTAATGTTATGAAAGTTGCGTAAAGCTCTGGCGATGCCGGTCGTGGTAGTACCAGAGTCGAGAATCACAACCTGGCCTTCTTTCACCAGACGTGCCGCCGCCGCCGCGATCCGGAGCTTCTCCTGTCGCTGGAGCTGTTCTTTTTCCCGAAGCGTGGGATCTGCAAGAGCCCCCTCGCGGGCCGGCAGCGCACCCCCATGAGTGCGATGGACCAGTCTTTGAGCGTGCAGAACGTCGAGATCCTTTCGAATGGTGACCTGAGAGGTATCGAATTGGTGCGCCATCTCCGTCACCAGCACCCGCCCATTGCGACCAAGAATCTCGAGAATGGCACGGCGACGCTCTTCGTTTAGCACATTATTCTTCAGGACAGGATTGTTCGGAATTCAACGCGACTTTTGATTGCCATTTCTTTTTATATCGCTCTCTTTCGTTTGTCCAGTCGAAAGGGAGACCGACGGGCGCTTCTGAAGCTCGAAGGAATGACAAGAAAATCTACGACATGAGCTCGGTGAAGGCTTGTCTATCCGGTTGCCGCCTCCATCGTAGCTCACGCCGGTTGCTGACCACAGAGAGTGCGGAATAGAAGCAGCCAGCGCTTTACCTCACTGGCAATCAGGAAATTCTCTCTCCCGTGTTCTCTGCCATTCATGCCGATGCGGCAGGCAAATTCATGCGTAAGCAGATAGCGTATCTGGAAGGCGCATCCCTCCACGGAATGCACCAGAACACCGCGGTTTTCCGGGCTTGCGAGGAGGCGCTGGTTGACTCTGCCCCGGGCTCAGGAATCCTACCTCAAATTTGCGCTCGCCTCTAATTCACCGGTATGGCATGCCTCCAGCCAACGGAACAAAAACTCCAGCAATGCCGCCGGGGGTTTGAGCCACACTTGGGCTGCGGTATTCCGACGCTGAGGCCGCACCAGCACAGTCAAGCCCCGGTTCTCGAGAGTTTGGAAAGCAAGTTCGTCAGTCGCATCATCCCCCAGGTACGCAACGGGAGCGTCGGGCCCGATTTCATCAAGGATGGTTCGAACGGCATCACTTTTGTCTCGATCGGAAACACGAAGTTCAACTCCGCCGTCGAACTCCAAAAGAGTGAGCGAAGCGCGGTCCGCCAGAGGGGACCAGCCCAGCAAAATTCTTCCACGAAGCTTAATCGCCGACGGTTCGTCGAGTCCGCGCCAGTGGACCGCGATGCTTCCCGGCTTGGGCTCTGCCATTTGCTGTAGTCCCTGATACGTCAACCAGCGACCCGCATCAGCCAAGGCTTCGATGGCGTCCTGATCTATCTCCGGCATCTCACAGGTTCCATCGGGCAACAAGCGTTGCAGGCCATGAGACCCCCAGATTTCGGGACACGGCTTGACGCCAAGTAAAGGACCCACCTCATAAGCATTTCGGCCGCTGATAATCACAACGCGAGTACGGCCAGTATCCACAAGTTCTTGAAGCAGGGTTGTCACCCCTGCATAGGGAAGAGCCCGTTTGCGATCAATAGAAAATGGCGCCAGCGTACCGTCATAATCCAACAGCAGCGCAGAATTCTGCGATTGCGCTACAGAGCGCAGGAACGGTTCAACTTCGTGTTCATCAACAGTGCTCAACAACATCCTCCTCCTCACAGTCATCCGACCGATGCGCCCCGGTGAGCCTTGCGGGCCTTTTCAGGAACGTCCAGACGGAGTTCGCAAAGATCCGCAATCAGGGTTCCCGCCCAGTGGTAAACATTGCGCTCTCGGACTATTTTCCGCATACGCTGGAGGCGCAACTGCTTCTCTTCCGGTTCCATTTCCAGGGCGGCGTGAATGGCCTCTGCCGTTTGGTCGATGTCGTAGGGGTTTACCTGCAACGCGTCGGTCAATTCTCGCGCCGCACCGGTAAAGCAACTAAGGATCAGAACCCCCCGCTCGTCGCTCCGTGCCGCCACAAACTCCTTCGCCACTAAATTCATGCCATCGTGGAGCGCGGTTACCAGGCAGAGATCGGCGGCCCGGTAGTAAGCCTGAATTTCCTTATGGCTGTGCTGCCAGTTCAGTAAGACTATCGGTTTCCACCTGTCGAGTCGAAAGCGCCAGTTGATGCGGTCGGCTTCTGCCTCGACCTCAGCTTGCAGATCATGGTAACGTTTGATGTGACTGCGGCTGGGAGCGCCAATCTGGATAAATGTGAATTGGCCCTGATACCGTGGATACTTCTCGAGAAACCGCTCGATTGCCAGGAAGCGCTCCAAAATGCCCTTTGTGTAGTCCAAACGGTCGACGCCCACACCCAGGAACGCGGCTTCAATTCCCAATGCCTTTAGCAAGGCCGACCGCTCCACATAGGGTGGCTCCTGCGCAGTTTCTCCACCTGCGTCCGCGAAGTCCACGCTGATCGGGAATGGCCGCACCATGGTTAGATGACCGTGGCGTTGTACGGAGAAACGTTCTCGATCGATGCGCGATTCCACAATTCGATCGGCGGTCTGGAGGAAGTTATTGCAGTGCGACTGTATATGGAAACCGATCAGGTCGGCGCCCAGGAGTCCATCCACTAGTTCTCGCTGCCAAGGGCAAATGCCGAATGCCTCCTGGTTGGGCCAAGGAATATGCCAGAAAATTGCCACTCGAGCATCGCGTCGTCTCTGTTTGATCAGCCGGGGCAGCAGCGCGAAATGGTAGTCCTGCACCAGAACGACCGGGTTTATCGTGCCTTCCATCTCTTCGAGCAAAGCGTCAGCGAACTTGTTGTTGACAGCCTGGTAGTGTTGCCAATCATTAGCACGGAAGATCGGCCGGGTGTGAGCGATGTGGCAGAGAGGCCAAAGACCCTCGTTGGCAAACCCGTAGTAGTAGCCTTCCTCTTCTTCTTTGGTGAGCCATACGCGCCGCAGCGTGTATTGCGGATCCTCTGGCGGTACGCGCAAACGGTTATGGTGGTCAATCGCTTCCATGTCGGCGTCACCGCTGCCGTGAGCGATCCATGTTCCGTCGCAGGCGCAGAGCACCGGTTCGAGCGCCGTTACCAGTCCACTGGGCGGAACGCTAACTTCCAGGAATTTGCCACGCCGGGTGTGCATATAGGGCTCACGATTGGAGACGACGAAAAGTCGCCCGTCTCCCAAACGGGAGCGAATATGAATGGCGAGCCGGTCGGCCGTCCACTGGGATTGTCCCTCCTCGCGTAGCCGAGCCTCGGTTTCCGCGGCGGATCGGGCGGTGGTCAGTGTTTCCGCAAAGGTTGCGACCTCGCGTGCCAGCGGGCGGAACAGTTCCATGTCCGGCACCTTGATGCGCGTCGAAGATGCGCGACCGGTGCGCAGTGCTCGCATCCACTGCGCGGTGCGGGCAATTGGTCCTGCGATGCTCCAACGGACTATCAACAACGTGATGAGGACTATGAGAAATACGTGGGCCAGGGCGCTGAGGAATGTTTCTCGCCAGATACGAAGACTCTGATCCTTGATGTAGCCGGCATCATGCACGATCGCCAGAACGCCCCTGACATCCTCCTGGCGATGCAGGGGCAAAGCATAGATGTTCACCGGGGCAGTTCCCAACCGCTGGAAGACGTCAGCTCCATGATTCCCGTTCAACGCCTGGGACATTACCGGTGGAGCAGTGGGCATGAGTGGAGCGAGATCTTTGGTTATTGCGATGAGGCGGCCTTGACGGTCGTATACGGCCAGGCCCAGCAAGTGTTCACGGTTTCCGAAGCGCTGCACCGTGCGTTGCAGGGCCTGAATTGAATCCCTGTCGAGTTCGCGCTCAACATTCCGCGCCAGACTCTCCCCCAACACCTCGGCACGTCGTTGAAGATCTCTGCGCAGGCTCTGCTTCTGCACCAAGACCTCGTAGTACGAGGACGATAGCGACACGAGCGTCACGCCGATAATGAGAGAGACTATTAGCCGAGCGCTCAACAGTCGCATGCGACAGCTCCTCCAAACGGGCTAGCGGCATCCGTCTGGCAAAGGCCACAAGGGTCTGGGAACTGCAGTAATTGGCGATTCACGCGAGCAATGCACGCGCCCAGTTTACCCGCACCGCTATTGCATTATCTAAAAAGCTGGCCAGTTCTCAAAAGTGATTGTGCCTCGTACCTTTTCCCGACCTGCATTTGATGCTATTTTGCTTCGTTTGGCTGCTGACCATTCGGCTACCATTCCCTAGAGAACATTATACTTCCATCACTTTGCGAAACTCTTGTGGAAAAGCGCCGCAAGCCCGCAACAAAACTCCGGGCCGTTGCGCCCGATCTCGGGTCATTGGAATGTACGGGTGTTAGCAGCATAGTGAGCACAGACAATGCCAAACATGTACTTCACTGATTTAGAAGGCCTTTAGCATTTTTGAAGCCGGCAAGCTTGTGTAATTCTTGCGCTCCGCGCTGATGGGCCGGCATTACTAGACACCACGATAAGCCGCAGCCAATCCGAGCGTCGCGGCCTCATCGCCAGAGCTGAGTATGAGGGTTTGCGAATAGGCTTCAGTCGTGGCTGGGAACTGTCCAGTTTGCAGCAGCCGTGCTGCTTGATGCATTTCTTTGACGACTGGCTGCGAGCTTGGGAAAAGGAGAGCAGGGAAGCCGCCATCACAAGAAAAACAGAGCAGGATAAGCAAGCCCAGCTCAAGACGCAGTCGTATACGCCCGCGCCACCAGCACAATGGCGAGAACGTAGCAGAGGAACATCAGCGCTAGATAGTTCGTCGCTTTCGCGCCACCACCGGCGAATTCTTTCCACACGAACAGGCCCCAGAGAGCCGCTACCATGGGCGCGGATTGCCCAATCGCATACGATATTGCCACACCCGTAAAGCTGGCGGCGACGAAATTGAAAACTGTGCCCGTGCCCCAGATGAATCCACCGAGAAGGCCGAGAAGGTGATCGCGTCCCGAAGCTTTGAAGAAGTCCGCAAACTGCACGGGCTGGCCGGCCAGCGGATGCTTCATAAAATACACGTTAATGACAAAGCAGGAGAGCAGTGCTCCCGAGGTGAAGAATACAGCGATGCTGTAAGGTCCTAGAGCATTGCCGGTGGTGAGAGAGCGTGTCACAAAGGGCGCAAAAAGCCCCATCAAAATGCCGGAAATTACGCAGATGACAATGCTCTTCCGCGTAGTCACCCGCCCCGCCAAACCCAGAGCCGCGTACGCTTTGCCATCCATGAGTACGGCCACTATGGCGAACAAGACTCCAAGCCCCAAAAGAAGTGGACTTCCTTTCGGCTGCAGAGCGTAGCTCAACCCGACTCCAACCACGAGCGCGATCCCGATACCTACGGGGAAGGCCACCGCCAAGCCTGCCATCTCGATCCCAGCAACTAGCAGCAGATTCGCCGCATTGAAGATCACGCCGCCGATCAGCGCATATACGATGTTGCTGCGATCTGCCGTGCGCACGTTGGCTAGAAAACTTGTGCTCGGATCGCCCATGCTTCCCATGGTGAACGCCAAAATCAGAGAAATCAGAAAGATGCCGATAGCATAGTCCCAATAGAAGAGCTCGAAGCGATAATTCTTGACGCCCTTGTAAGTATTGGCCCATGAGCCCCAGCAGATGGCGCTAGTGATCATCATCATCAAAGCGATGCCCAGACTATGCGGTGTAAACATCGTTTCTCCTTGAGCGGTTGATGTGGGAAACGTTGCTACTCACTTCTCTGCGAAGTGTGCGAATCGTCGGACTTACTTACCGCGAATTCTCGATACAAAAAGCTGCAAGAAGCGGTCAGCGTCAACATCTACGCAGACTCTTGCATTGGGCGTAATCTTGTCGACGCCCTCGATCACATAGCGGTCTCCGTGAAGGACATTGCGCTCAACTTGTCCGCGGCGGTTTCCCACCGTTTCGCCGCGCGTGAACTCTCCCCGAGTCTCGACGTCTACGTGCATCTCCTGCACTTTGACCAGCGTTGAATCGACCGCCACTGCGACCGCGGACGGATCGTACATTGGGGATCCGGGAGCGCCAAACGTTCCCGAAAGGTTCAGCAGGAATTTCAGAACCGAATAAATGAAGTCATTGATCTGGCCGTGAGTTTGTCCGAGTTGATCCAGATATTTGTGCGTGAAGAGCGCTTGATCGCCGACTTCAAGACCCACCATGGTTAACGGCCATCCCGCCTGGAAGACGATTTGCGCGGCTTCGGGATCATTATAGATATTGGCTTCAGCTGCGGCATTCACGTTGCCGCCGCTGATCGAGCCCCCCATGAGGATGACTTCTTTCACCAGTGGCACGATGGAAGGATCTTTTTCCACCGCAAGTGCGATGTTGGTGAGTGGACCAACTGGAAGCAGAATGATCTCATGTGGCGAGGCGTGGACAAGTTGAATGATGACGTCGGGACCAAAGCGGGAATCAACCTTGCATTTACTCGCAGGTAATTCGATGTCGGCTAGTCCGTTCTTGCCATGCCAGAACTCGGCCGTGATCAACTTCTGGAATAGAGGATGTTGCGCGCCCCGCGCCACTGGAATGTCGCACCGGTTTGCCAGCGAGACCATGCGCAACGCGTTCTCCAGGCCCATTGCCGCCGTGACGTTTCCTGGCACGACGGTGATCGCTCGCACATCCAGTTCCGGCGAGTTGAGGGCGAGCATCAGCGCCAGCGCATCGTCAGTACCCGGATCAGTGTCGAAGATAATTTTTTTTGCCGCCGATGCTGGCGCAGAAAAGCTGGCTAGAAGTGCCAGCACAAGTACGGGGGACAGAGAGAAGACTGAGCGTCGAAAACCTGCGAGTGTGGCAGACTGGGAGATTCTCATTTGTTCCCGAAAGACTAGCGAAGCCTAGCGTCGAGATTTGTGAGTGTCAAGACCAAAGTAAATACCTCGACCAAAGTAAATGTCGGCCAACACTCCAGCGCGACGCCTCTTCCATTGAAGTCGCATTTCTCGGAGGTGCCTGCACTTCCTTTTTTCCTATTCTGCCGTACAATTGCCTCTCAACATCGGCCCTTGGCTAGGCTTGAGGTCCCGGCCGATGAAGGGCAAGAATCGCAGTTCTTCCGGAGAACATCTAAGTGTCGGTGGAGAACAGCAAACCTCACAGAGTCGTCGTCGCGACTGTCAATGGGCGCGACGAGAGCCCCGTAACCGCCAGCTTGCTGCCAACCTCCAGCGCTCCCCTGGCGACGCTTTATGGGCGCCCGCTGTTATCTAACCAGGGTATACCACTCCATCTGGACTGGGTGAAGCAGGTTCGAGTGAATACCAGCGCCGTGGAACGCAGGCAGCAGAGTCATGTGGCGCGTCGCACGGTGAAAAAAGATTGGCAAGCAGCATGGCTGTTGAGGGCCATCACGTGCATGGACCTTACCACCCTTTCGGGAGACGACACAGACGAGCGCGTCCGACGCCTGTGCGCGAAGGCCAGGCGACCGATTCTGTACGAACTCGTGAAAGGCCTGGGTATCGAAGATCTCAACCTCCAGGTTGCAGCGGTTTGCGTCTATCACCGGTTCGTGGAAACAGCCAGAAGGGCGCTTGAAGGCAGCAGTGTGCGAGTTGCCGCTGTCTCCACCGGATTCCCCGCAGGACTTTCTCCCTTGCCCGAGCGCGTAGCGGAAATCCGCCGCTCGGTCGAAGCGGGGGCACAAGATATTGACGTTGTGATCACACGCGCGCACGTCTTTGGCGGCAGATGGCAAGAACTTTACGATGAGATCGCCGCGTTCAAACAAGCAAGCGGCGCCGCCCACATGAAAGTCATCCTGGGGACGGGAGATCTGCTCACGCTTCGCAATGTTGCCCGCGCCAGCTTCGTTGCCATGATGGCCGGCGCCGACTTCATCAAAACCTCGACTGGAAAAGAGCCCACCAACGCCACGCTACCCGTGGGCTTCGTGATGACCCGCGCCATACGGGAATATGCGCAGGAAACCGGCATGGCTGTCGGCTTCAAGGCCGCCGGCGGAATTCGTACCGCCAAGCAATCCATCGAATGGCTAGCCTTGATGAAAGAGGAACTTGGCGGCTCATGGATGAAGGCAGAACTCTTCCGCCTCGGTGCCAGCGGGCTGTTAAACGATATTGAGCGGCAACTGGAGCATCACGCGACTGGGCGGTATTCTGCCGATTATCGCCATCCCATCGCGTAGTGGTTAGCGACACAGAGACCTATGGACTCCAATGAGCATCGCTGAAAAATTCGTAGCCATGGAATACGGCCCGGCGCCGGAAGACTCGAAAGACGCGCTGGCATGGCTCGACCATCACCAGCGCCGATTCGGCCATTTCATGCATGGAGCTTGGGTGAAGCCTTCTGCCGGGGCATATTTCGACACGGCTGACCCTTCAACCGGCGAGAAACTTGCGAGTGTGGCGCAAGGATCAGCCGCGGATATTGACGCCGCTGTCAAAGCCGCGCGCGCTGCGCTTCCCAAGTGGCAGGCGCTTACTCCTCATGTGCGGGCTCGTTACTTGTATGCGCTGGCGAGACAAGTGCAAAAGCATTCTCGCCGCCTGGCCGTGCTCGAAACCATGGACAATGGAAAACCGATTCGCGAGAGCCGCGACCTCGATATTCCGCTGGTGGCGAGACATTTTTACTATCATGCCGGCTGGGCGCAACTGCTGCTTCAGGAGTTTCCGGATTACACGGCTTGCGGCGTTGTGGGACAGATCATTCCGTGGAACTTTCCACTGCTGATGCTGGCCTGGAAGATTGCGCCCGCTTTAGCGACGGGAAACACGGTCGTCCTGAAGCCCGCCGAGTTCACGCCGCTTACTGCGCTAGCGTTTGCCGAAATCTGTCATGAGATCGGGCTGCCCGCCGGCGTGGTGAACATCGTCACCGGAGATGGTTCCACCGGCGAGGCATTGGTCAAACATCCGGACGTCGACAAGATCGCGTTCACCGGCTCAACCGAAGTTGGGCGCGCGATCCGGAGCTCGACCGCACAAAGCCACAAGCGGCTTTCTCTCGAACTGGGCGGCAAATCTCCTTTTATCGTGTTTGAAGACGCCGACCTCGACAGTGCTGTCGAAGGTCTGGTGGATGGAATCTGGCTCAATCAGGGGCAGGTGTGTTGCGCCGGCTCCCGCCTGCTCATGCAGGAGAGTATCGTCGAACCTCTGATCGCAAAAATACGCGCCCGCATGAGCACCCTCCGCGTAGGCCCGCCACTCGATAAAGCGATCGACATTGGTGCGATTGTCGCTCGGGTCCAACTTGATCGTATTCAGCGACTGGTGAATCAAGGCGTGGCTGACGGCGCAACCTGCTGGCAGCCTCCAATGGAAATGCCATCGCGCGGGCTTTACTTCCCTCCGACTCTGCTCAGCAATGTTCATCCCACTTCGATCGTCGCACAGCAAGAAATTTTCGGTCCCGTGCTGGCAGCGATGACTTTCCGTACTCCCAGTGAAGCAGTCGAGCTAGCCAATAACACCGTGTACGGCCTTGCGGCGTGCGTGTGGAGCGAGAGCATCAATGTTGCGCTTGACGTTTCGGCGCAGCTCAAAGCCGGCGTGGTCTGGGTGAATTGCACTAACTTGTTTGACGCCTCCTGCGGCTTTGGCGGTTACCGTGAAAGCGGATACGGCCGCGAGGGCGGCAAGGAAGGCTTGCTGGAATATCTGGAACCAGCCTGGTTCAAGAACGCGACGGCATTACCTGCCGCGAAGCCGGCCCCACCTGAAGCTTCGAACGATGAAACCGAGTCCGCGACTCCGGCCCTTGATATTGACCGCACCGTAAAACTTTACATCGGGGGCAAACAAGCGCGACCGGATTCCGGCTACAGCATGGAAGTCCGAAGTAACCGTGGCCAACTAATCGGCGAAGTAGGGCTGGGCAACCGCAAGGACATTCGCAACGCGGTCGAAGCCGCGCATAAAGCCTCGGGCTGGGCCAGGACCGCGGCGCATAACCGTGCCCAGATTCTTTATTACATGGCGGAGAACCTGTCGCAGCGTCGCCGGGAGATCGAGCATCGACTAGCGGCTGCCGTTGGAGAACCACAAGCCACAGCGGAGGTGAGCGCGAGTATTGAGCGCATCTTTTCTTATGCCGCGTGGACCGACAAGTTCGAGGGTGCCGTGCACAATCCGCCATTCCGCAGCATTGCGATCGCAATGAACGAGCCAATGGGGACCGTAGGCATCATTTGCCCACGGGAAGCGCCTCTGCTGGGCTTCCTGTCTCTGCTGATGCCCGCGATCGCCGCTGGCAACACGGCAATCGTTGTTCCTTCGGAAACTTATCCGCTCATTACCGGGGACTTGTACCAGCTCTTCGACACCAGCGATCTACCGGGCGGTGTAGTTAACATCGTCACTGGGTACGCATCGCAACTTCTTAAGACTCTTGCCGAGCACGATGATGTGGACGCGATCTGGTGCTTCGCTGACGAAGGCAGCGCCTTCGCGGCGAAATCATTCTCAACTGGAAACTTGAAGCAGGTTTTCACCAACGAAGGTCGCGTGATTGACTGGTTCGACGTAAAGCAAGGCGAGGGCCGATGGTTTCTGCAGCACGCCACCCAGGTGAAGAACATCTGGGTCCCGTATGGCGAGTGATCAGGACACCCTTGTCGACCACAGTCACAGAGGCAAGAAGAAGAAACCGGGGAGGTTTTCTATGGGTCTCTGGGGTGACAGCCTTCTGAAATCCAAGGCTTCTGAAATCCGTTGACAAGAATCGAGAACGCTGACTAGACTCGGCCTTCCTCAACAGAGTTCCGTAAACTTTATGGCCAAGCGTCCTCGCATCGCGGTGATTGGAAGCGCAAACATTGACTTGACTACCTTCAGTGATCGTTTCCCGAAGGCCGGGGAAACAATCTTTGGCCAGAAGTTCGATCTCGGCTTTGGAGGCAAGGGTGCGAATCAGGCCGTGGCTTCTCGACTGTGCGGTGCTGACGTCTTCATGGTCGCCCGGGTGGGCAGCGACCTGTTCGGTCCTGCGACGATTGCGAACTTCAAGAAGCTTGGGATCGATGCCACTTACGTCAAGCAGATTGAAGGAGTCTCCAGTGGTGTGGCCCCGATTTTTGTTGAGCCCAACGGCCAGAACCGCATTCTCGTGGTCAAAGGAGCGAACGATCTGCTCAAGCCTGCGGACGTGGATGCCGCAGCCAACCTGCTCAAGACCATCGATTGCATGGTTCTCCAGTTCGAAATCCCGCTCGAGACCGTTTACTACAGCGTCAGTTTCGCGCGTAAGAATAACATTCGCTGTGTGGTCAACCCTGCCCCCGCTCAGTCAATAAATATGAGTGCTCTAGTTGGACTCGACTATTTCGTTCCCAACGAGAGTGAAGCCGAGAGCATCACTGGAATGCCGGTACGAAACGTGGACGATGCGAAGAAGTGTGCGAAAAAGTTACTGTCTGGCGGCGTCAAGCGGATCATCCTGACGCTGGGAGCGAACGGCTCATTGCTGGCAGGCCGCGACGGCATGGAGCACGTCCCCGCATTCAGCGTGAAAAGTGTTGACAGCACCGGCGCGGGCGACGCATTCATCGGCAGCTTTGCCGTGTTCCTCGGAGAAGGCCTGCCCGAGCGCGAAGCCGTCCGCCGCGCTAATCTCTACGCCGGACTCTCGACCACCGGTGTGGGGACTCAAAAATCATTTTATGATCGTGCGCGCTACGATGCAGAGTGGGCGGCACGGTGTGGGTCCTAGTTCCCGGGGGCCGGCTCTGATAACCAAACTTCGCCACGGAATGAAAGATGCGACTTCACAACGGAATGAAGGATCCGACTGAGAAGCGTGTGAAGGGTTTCCATCTCACCGCCCCTGTACAAACCCAGCCGCTTGTATAAGAATTACGTTCCAGCCCCGAGTTTGCGGCTTCATCTTCAATTTTTGCGCTCTAGGGACATTTCTTGTATTTCCGGCCCAACACGCTCGACGAGGCGGTTCACGTGCTGGCCAGCTCCGGAGGCCAAATCCTGGCGGGCGGCACCGACTTTTTCCCTTCCCTTGGTGATCGGCCGGTTACCGGGACCGTGGTGGATATTTCGGGGCTCGGTGAACTGAAAGGTGTAGTCAAGCAGCCGAAGCATATACGGATCGGCGGGCTGACCACCTGGACCGAAGTCGTCAAGACTCCACTTCCGCGGGGCTTTGACGGGTTGAAGGCCGCTGCACGGGAAATCGGCGGGATTCAGATTCAGAATCGTGCGACCGTGGCTGGGAATCTTTGCAACGCATCCCCCGCCGCTGATAGCGTTCCGCCCTTGCTCACGCTCGACGCTGACGTCGAACTTGTTTCGCAGGCGGGGGTACGCCGAGTTGCGCTGGCGGACTTCATAGTGGGCAATCGGAAAACCTTGCGGCGGCCGGGCGAAATCCTCTCCCAGATATTCGTGCCGCGTAGAGTTGAGAATGCTGCGTCAACATTTCTGAAGCTGGGAGCTCGACGTTATCTGGTGATCTCGATCGCGATGGTTGCCGCTGTCATCCGGATGGATTCTGGTGGTCGGGTAACAGACGCGCGTGTCGCTATCGGCTCTTGCTCCGTCGTGGCGAGACGGCTTCCGGACTTGGAGCACGCGCTGATTGGCGCGTCTGTGGCTTCTGTCGGGGCATCGCCCACCTTGGGATCACTTGCGACTGCGGATCATCTTAAGGACCTGTCACCCGTCAGCGACGTTCGCGCCACGGCTGCTTACCGGTGCGACGCTGCTTTACGATTGGTGCAGCGCGCTCTGGATGCGTGCGCGGGGAGTTCATGATGGCCAGCATCGCTCCCGCATCGGAAACAAAGTGTCTGCTTAAGCTGGTGGTGAATGACCGCAAGCTATCGGTGGTCGCTCCCCCCGTCCAAAGGCTTTCGCGCGTTTTGCGGGAACAACTCGGACTCACGGGAACGAAAGTTGGTTGTGATGCCGGAGATTGCGGCGCCTGCACCGTTCTGCTGGATGGAGAAGCGGTTTGCGCTTGCCTGGTGGCGGTGGGCCAGGTCGAAAACCATGCAATCACGACTATCGAAGGACTGAAATCCAGACCTCCACTATTTGACCGCCTGCAAGATGCATTTCTTAGGCACGGAGCCGCACAATGTGGGGCCTGCACGCCGGGCATGCTGGTCTCGGCCACCGCGCTTCTGGAGCACAATAGTTCGCCTTCCGAAAGCGAAGTGACGGATGCGCTTGGCGGTGTGCTCTGCCGCTGCACGGGATATAGAAAGATAATCACTGCTGTTCTCGACGCGGCGGTTCTCAATACTGGCCCAGAGTCCGCAGAGCCTTCTTGTCCCACCGCGGGAGCTTCGGTTGGTCAGCGACTGGTCCGCCTGGATGGTAAGCCAAAAGTTGAAGGCACGGAGATCTACGGAGCAGACGAGATACCGGCTGGCGCGCTCGCCCTACGTGTCGTGCGATGCCCGTATCATCGGGCGAAGTTTCGCTTCGGTGATCTGGAGGCGTTCGTTGCGGCTCATCCCGGCGTGGAGGCGATTCTTACCTCCAAAGACGTGCCGGGTGAAGATTGTTACGGCGTGATTGCAAGCTTTGCGGATCAGCCGATTTTTGCGCACGAGGAAGCTCGGCATCGGGGTGAAGCCGTCGCTGCGATTGTCGGCGAAGCACAGGCAATCGAAGAGCTTGATACGGCAACCTTCCCAGCCAGCTGGGAGGAATTGCCTTTGCTCAGAACCATTGATGAAGCTCTCGCGCCCGGTGCTCGGCTCATCCATGCTCATCGCCCGGAGAACGTGCTGACTCGCGGACGCGTGGCGCGAGGGAATGTAGAGCAGGCTCTAGCTGAGGCGGATGCAGTCGTTGAAGGCGAATTTGAAACCGGCTTCGTCGAGCATGCCTGCATCGAGCCTGAAGCCGGATTTGCTCGGCGCGTGGGCGATCAGATCGAGATCCAGGCCTGCACCCAGTCGCCATACATGGACCGGGCGGATATCGCGAAGCTTCTGGGAATTGCTGTCGAAGCGGTGCGGATTATTCCAACCGCTGTCGGCGGCGGCTTCGGCACAAAGCTGGACCTGTCGGTTCAGCCATTCTCGCACTTGCCGCGTGGCGTTTGCGGCGGCCGGTGCGTATGGTTTATTCACGCATCGAGTCCATCATGGCCACGACCAAGCGCCATCCCGCACGCATGCGCTGCCGCGCCGGGGCAACCAAGGACGGCGAATTGCTTGCGCTTGATTTCACCGCCGATTTCAACACCGGCGCCTATTCGTCTTGGGGGCCTACGGTTGCGGCGCGCGTTCCGGTGCATGCTTCCGGACCGTATGCGGTCCCGCACTACCGGGCACTGACGCGGGCCATCCACACCAACGTTGTTCCTGCTGGCGCATTTCGTGGCTTCGGCGTGCCGCAAATGGCAATCGCGCAAGAACAACTCTATGACGATCTCGCAATCAAACTCGGGATCGACCCTCTCGAATTTCGCATCTTGAACGCGCTCGACGATCAATCTCCCACGGTCACCGGGCAAATTATGGGAGAAGGCGTAGGCATTCGCGCCTGCTTCGAAGCCCTGCGCCCTAAGTGGAATACGGCGCGCGCCGAGGCCGTGAAATTCAATGCAACCACCGCCGGGCCGATTCGCCGGGGTGTTGGCGTGGCGGGAATGTGGTACGGGTGTGGGAACACGTCACTGCCAAACCCTTCCACCGTGCGCATCGGGCTAAAGCGGGATGGCAGAATTGCGCTGCACCAGGGGGCGGTCGACATTGGCCAGGGATCGAATACGATCGTCACGCAAATTTGCGCTGACGCTTTATGCGCAGCGGTCGAGTGCTTCGATTTGATTTCTGGAGATACCGCAGTTACGCCCGATTGCGGTAAGACGTCGGCATCGCGGCAGACATTTGTCACCGGCAAAGCGGCGCACATGGCCGGAAAAGAACTCCGCCGGGCCATTCTTCGACTCGCGAATACGCGCGCGGATTGCGAAGACAACCTCATTGTTTTCGGCGAGGGGGTGCTAACCATCCATGAAGGCGGGAAACCGCGTGATTTTCCTTTGCAAGATTTGCCGCTTGATAAGTACGGCTACGTGCTAACTGCGGAGCAGACCTTCGATCCACCGACCAGCCCGCTAGACGAAGACGGGCAGGGCAACCCGTATGCTGTCTACGGATTCGGCGCCCACATGGCGGAAATCGCTATCGACATTGAGCTAGGAACGGTGCGGGTGGTGAAGGTCACTGCCGCACACGATGTGGGTCGAGCCATCAACCCCACCCTGATTGAGGGTCAAATCGAGGGCGGCGTCGCCCAGGGGCTCGGCATGGCTTTAATGGAGGAATTCTTTCCGGGCAAAGGCGAAAACTTGCATGACTACCTGATTCCCTCGGCCGGCGACATACCTCCGGTCGAATCGATCCTGATTGAAGACCCGTCTCCCATCGGGCCATTCGGGGCGAAAGGCATCGGCGAGCAGGCCGTGATCCCGACGGCGCCGGCGATCCTGAATGCGATTCACCACGCGACCGGGGTACGCATGCGCCGGATTCCCGCAACCCCGGACCGCATACGCGAGGCTATCCTCGCCCGCACTTCCGGTGACGGCGGTGGAGCCAGTCGTGCCTGACCACGACGCCATCCGTTGCGACGCCTGCCCGGTCCTCTGTTACATTAAGCCCGGCCGCACCGGTGCATGCGATCGATACGGCAACCAGGATGGTCAACTCGTTCGCCTGGATCCTCATGTTGTGCTGGATCGAGCTGTGTCGCGTGGTGACTCGGTTGTGCCTTTCCTGGAGCGCAATCGCGACTGGGACGGCAACATCGTGAGCGGTCCCGCAACCTTCGTCACCGCCATTGGTGCGGGCACGACCTATCCCGACTACAAACCTGCTCCATTCATCATCTCTTCTGAAGTCGCAGGTGTGGACATGGTGACGGTCGTGACCGAGGGCATCTTCAGCTACTGTGGAGTGAAGGTAAAGATCGATACCGATCGTCACTTGGGGCTGGAGCGCAATCTGGTGCGTGCGAAAGGCGAACCGGTGGGGCACGTTACCACCAGCGAATACGGGTCGCAGATGCTCTCGCTGGGCGGCGTCCGTCATCTCACCGGCGGTACCCGCGACGAAGGCAATGCTACTTGCGAAACCCTGCTCAACTTATGCAACGGCAAAGCGGCCGAGCTAACGATTGATGAAGGGGCAGATGTTGTCGTGCAGGCGGGCAAGCCTCCCGTCGTAAACGGAGTGGTGGAAGAGCGCATGCGCGTCGGCTGCGGTTCGGCAACGATCGGCATGTTCGCCAAGCAGTGGCACGAAAAGATTGACGACGTTGTGGTGGTGGACGATCACATCACAGGGGTCCTCTCCGAGCACCAGGCGGGGAAAATGCTCGGCATCCCTGAAACCGGCATCAAGATGAAGGGCCGTCGCTCCACACCGGGCCGCTACTTCCGGGTCGCGGAGCCGGGCACGGCGTGGGGTGGTACGAAAATTACCGACCCGCTCTCAATCCTCGCACCGTTCAATCCCAAAATTGCATGGCCCGGTTTGCGGCTGCTGATGGTGAGCACCACTGGCGAGCATCACGCATACTACGAACTGGACGATGCCCTCCGTCCCCTGGAAAAGGATTTGCCTGATTCGCTGCGGCTTTCCGTGCAAAGAATCAAAGAGAATTGCGAACCCGCACTCTCAACCGTTCTCTTTATGGGCGGGGCCGGAGGCTCGTTGCGCGCGGGGGTCACTGCGAATCCAGTTAAGCTAACGCGCTCGGTGAGAGATTCATTAACTCGCGTCACTTGCGGCGGCGCACCTGTTTATGTCTGGCCGGGGGGTGGAATCACGCTCATGGTGGACGTCAGCCGGATGCCGGAGAATGCGTTCGGGTACGTGCCCACTCCCGCTTTGGTCGCGCCCATCGAGTTCACGCTTAAGCTCGATGACTACTCGGCTCTGGGCGGCTACGTGGATCGGGTGCGCCCGCTGAGCTCGCTTTTGAATGATGAAGGACGCCGTCACGTGTCGGCACGTGCCGAAAATCCCTGGCCATTCGAGGACAAGAGTAGGAGATCCCAATCGTGAGAGCCCGAGCGCAAGTGCGAGTTCTGCCCGACGGGCGGCGACTGCATCTGCAGGATGGGCCCATTGACATCGTGCTGCAGGCATTGGGCGCCGAGGATCAAATCCGCCGCGCTCACCGCACTGCAGCCGATCGCTTTGTCACGGTGCTCGACGAGCTTTGCAGCGAGCTCCCGCTACTGAGGGAACAGGTGCGTTTGGGCGGAACAGAACCTGACGGTATCGTCGCTCGGCGCATGTTCGCCGCCGTGGTGCCTTACGCCGAAGAGAACTTCATCACTCCCATGGCTGCCGTGGCGGGCGCTGTTGCGGAAGAGATTTTGGCGGCGATGACTGCGGTTGCCGATCTCTCGCGGGCTTATGTGAATGACGGTGGTGACATCGCGCTGCACATCGCTTCCGGAGAACGATTCGTCATCGGCATGGTCGATCTGCCGGACCGGCCGACGCTGCTTGGATCGCTACTTGGAAGTATGACCCTGGATTCAAACCAGCCGGTTCGAGGCATCGCAACCAGTGGGTGGCGGGGCCGCAGTTTTTCGCTGGGCATCGCTGATGCCGTCACCATACTGGCGAAGACTGCAGCTATGGCGGATGCTGCTGCAACCATCGTCGCCAATGCCGTGGACCTCCCGGGGCATCCAGCCATATCGCACATTGCCGCCCGCGAACTCTCGCCCGACAGCGATCTGGGTGACAGGCTTGTGACCACCGCAGTCGGAGGACTCACGTCCGCGGAAGTAAGCGAGGCTCTGGGTCGCGGTTCGGCTTGTGCCGAACGCTTGATCGCCCCGGGATTGATTGCTGCCGCGGCTCTGAACCTGCAAGGGACAATTCGCGTCGTGCCCTCGGTCGAATCTCCGAAAATGGCTCTCTCATCCGGCGAGAGGAGCTTGGCGTATGCCTGACGTTCGGCTCCGAAAAAAGTTGATCGCCGTGGAAGAAATCTTTCATGAAGGGGGTCCTGTTTCCCGCGTGCCGCTGCGGCGAGCGGCCGCCTTGGCCGTAATTCATAATCCGTTTGCTGGCGTTTACGTGGAAGAGATTGCCGAGTTCATGGACGACCTGAAACCCCTTGGACTCGACCTGGCGAACTCGCTGGTTTCGGCGCTTGGGGGCAACATCAAATCTGTGGAGGGCTATGGGAAGGGCGCCATCGTAGGCTCGTCCGGCGAACTGGAGCACGGAGCCCTCTGGCATGTTCCCGGCGGTTATGCGATGCGGGAAGTTCTCGGCGGAGCGAAAGCGATTGTGGCGTCTACCAAGAAAGTCGGCGGACCGGGAACGCGGCTCGATGTGCCCGTCACCCACATCAATGCGTCCTACGTGCGAAGCCATTTCGATGCCATGGAAGTCGGCCTGGCCGATGCTCCGCGGGCCGATGAGATTCTGCTGGCGCTGGTGATGACCACCGGTCCCCGCGTTCACGCCCGCGTCGGCGGCCTCAAAGCCTCGGAGATCAATGGAGAGGACGGACTGCGATGAAAGTCCCACAGGGAGCGAAGATTCGCAAGATTGCAACCTTCGTCGAAGAGACGAGAACCGAGATGGGCCGGACCATCGATCCGCCAACTCGGCGTGCCGCCGCGGTCGCCGTCATTGAAAATCCTTACGCCGGAAAATATGTGGAAGAGCTGTCTGAGCTGATGCTGATCGGCGAGGAACTGGGTGAACTGCTCACGCTGCGCGCGGTCGCGGCTCTGGGCATACCGGCGACCAGCGTCGAGAGCTATGGCAAGGCGGCGGCCGTGGGCGAAAACGGTGAGATCGAGCACGCCGCGGCGATTCTCCATCCCAAACTTGGTACGCCAGTAAGACGAGTGCTCGGCAAAGGCGCCGCCCTCATCCCATCTTCGAAGAAGCGAGGCGGGATGGGTGTCGCCCTCGATGTGCCGCTGGGGCACAAAGACGCCGCTTTCGTCCGCAGCCACTTCGATGGCATGGAGGTGCGAATCAATGACGCTCCCCGGGCCAACGAAATCGTCGTGGCGGTCGCGGTGACGGACAGCGGCCGGCCGCTCGCGCGGGTCGGAGGATTGACGAAGGATCAGATCAAGGGTGAAGACGGCTTACGGTAGCCGGGATTCGATCCTGTGGCGCCGGTATCTGTGCTGCGATTTTTGGTACACACTGCAGCATTGTCTTAAAAGCTTAAAATGAGTCGCGGCTCCAGCCGCTGGGGTAACGAATGACTTTGTGTCGATCTTTGGCTCTTGTTCTCGCCTTCCAATTCCTTGTTCTCACCTCTCTCTGGTCTCAAGCGACAAAAGAGAAGGCCGATCTGATCGTAACTCGCGGAACCGTCGTTACCATGGATGGAGCCCGATCCATCTACGACGACGGAATTATCGTTGTGAAGGGTGACACGATTGTTGCGGTTGGGCCGCGCCGCGAGCTCGAGGGCAAGTATCGAGCCTCGGAGACGGTCAATGCCAAAGGCGGGCTGGTTCTGCCCGGGTTCATCAATGGTCACACCCATGTGCCCATGACCCTGTTTCGGGGCATTCACGATGATGTGACGCTGAATGATTGGCTCTATAAATACATTTTTCCTGCCGAGAAGAGGAACGTGAACGAAGAATTCGTACGCTGGGGCACGCGGCTGGCGGCAGCGGAGCAGATTCGCGGGGGCGTCACTACATTCGCTGACATGTACTACTTCGAAGACGCGGTGGCCGAAGAAACCAAAGCCGCAGGCATGCGGGGCCTGCTAGGCGAGACATTTATCGATTTTCCCGCGCCCGACAACAAGAGCGAAGCCGAGGCGCTCTCTTATACCGAGAAGTTCCTGAAAAAGTGGCAGGGCGATCCGTTGATTCACGCCGCAGCGGCGCCGCACGCAATTTACACCTGTTCCAGGAAGACGCTTCAGGACGCCGCGACGCTGGCTAGGAAATATCACGCCCCGATCCTGATTCACACCGGGGAGATGAAAAAGGAGTGGGATGACAGCCAGAAGCAAAACGGAATGTCGCCGGTGCAATACCTCGACAAGATCGGCGTGCTGGGTCCGGACGTGGTGTCCGCCCACTGCATTTTTGTGGACGAAGCCGACCGCAAGACTCTAGCGCAACGGCAAGTGGGCTGCGTACATAACCCGTCGAGCAACATGATGATCGCCAGCGGTGTTGCTCCCGTCCCGGAAATGCGGGCTGAGGGAGTCTCCGTCGGCCTCGGAACCGATGGACCGGCGGGCAGCAACAACGACCTCGACCTGATGGAGGAGATGGACCTGGCAGCGAAGCTCGCAAAGATTACGAAGATGAATCCACTGGCGTTGAATGCGAAAGCGGTTGTGGAAATGGCGACCATCGATGGTGCGAAAGCCCTGCACATGGAAAAAGAGATTGGTTCGCTCGAAGCTGGAAAGAAAGCGGACATCGTCTTGATCAGCTTGGATGAGCCGAATGCTGTCCCGATGTACGACATCTACGCACAACTGGCGTATGCACTAAAGGGCAGCGATGTGGAGACGGTGGTGATTGGCGGGCGCGTGGTCATGCGCGACCGCAAAGTCCTGACGGTGAACGAAACAGAAGTCATGGCGAGGGCGCGCGATTATCGGAAGACGATCGCGGCATCGCTGGGCCTGCCGTGATCGAGAGCAGTGAGGCGAGAGTTCACGGTTTTACGACTTCTGGCACCATCGTCGCGGGCGGGGTGTTGCGGCTGCGCTGGGCGCTTACCATTCCGTCGATGATTACCATCCCAATTCCCGGCAAGTCTCCCCTCTGGATGCTTTCGAGCACAGTCTGTCCCGGCGAATGCTGGGCTTTGTCGATCATCACGAAGGTCGCGACGCGCCCCCGCTCGATCAATCCACAGTCCAGGTTTCGGATTCTTGCGGTATTCCCGGTGGCAAAGCAGATGGCAACCTCGGCCGACTCACCTGCGAGCGACGACAGCATCGAGATCATGCGCAAGATGCCGAGCGGCTGCACTCCAGAACCGGCTGGCGAATCCGTGCCCAGAATCACTCGATCAAGGCGCTTTAGTTCTCTTGCCGTCCGCAAAGTAAGCAGCGCCGCTTTTTCGTTGCCGTTGTGAACAATCTCGAGAGCTCGCGGCGACTTCTCGCACAGGGCGACGATCTGGGCATCCGGCAGCGCAGTATGGCCGCCATTGATGTGGCCGATGACATCGGCGTCGGTGGCAAGCACGATGTCTTTGTCAATCAAACTGGAGCCCGGAATCGAAGGCCCGCCGGTATGAATCGTGCTTTGAATGCCATACTTCCGCGCCCAGGCGACCATCTGGCGGGCCGTCGCGCCGTCTTTCACGCTGCCCAAGCCAACCTCGCCGAGCATAGTGACACCGGCGGCTGCAAGGTCTTTGAAATCCTCCTCGACCATTCCATGCTCGATCACTGGCGCGCCCGCATGAATTCTCACGCCACCGGGACGGAAGGCCGAAAAGGCCCGCTGGGCAAAGATCGCCATGGCTTTCAGCCCAACTACATCTTTCGGGCGGCCGGGGGTGTGCACTTCACCTGCGGAAACCATGGTGGTGACTCCGCCATGCAGATAGCTGTCGATCCAGCCAATCTGATTCTGACGCGGCGTCCAGTCTCCGGCTACCGGATGCACATGGCTGTCGATCAATCCCGGCGCGAGCGTTGTGCCTTTGGCGTCGATTCGGATGGTCGCGCTTGCGGTATCGAGATCCTTTGCTTTGCCGACTGCACTAATCTTGCCGTTAACGGCGACCACCGTGTCGGCATCGAGAATCGGATTTCCGATGTCTCCGCTCAACAGCAGCCCTATGTTGTGGATCACGAGCCGAGCCGGAGCGACAGACTCGCTTGTCTGCCCTTGAGCCATTCGCCACCTTCCGCAACAAATCTTTGATGCGCGCCAGTATACAGACCGGCTCTGGTTCAGCAAAAACACCGCACCCAGGCAGCCAAAGGCATGGAAGAATTCGAACTTTAGAAGTAAAATCCCGATTCTGACTAGTCAGGGTCCGAGCGAGGCCAAGCATGCGATCTCCAGATACCATCCTGTGGTGTGTAGACGCCCAGAAAGACTTCATGCTGCCCGGCGGCAAGCTTTACGTGCCCGGTGCCGAGAAGTTGCTCCCCAATATTCGTCGGCTTGTCGACGTGGCGCGTGACGGCCGCGCCTTCCTTGTTTCGCACGGCTGCTTTCATATCGCGGACGACCCTGAGTTCAAAACGTTTCCGCCCCACTGCGTCAAAGGAACAGCCGGCGCCGACTTCGTTCCTGAAGCACTGTCTGAGGATCACATGCGGGTTTTGAACGAGCCCGGGTCATTCCTGCCCGAAGATTTCCAGCGACACCAGCAGGTCATTCTCGAAAAGCAGACGCTCGATATCTTCGAAAGTCGGCATGCCAATGCGTTGCTCGAACGTCTTGATCGAAACGCGCAGTTCGTCGTCTTCGGAGTGGTGACGGAATACTGCGTCAGGTTCGCAGCCAAGGGGCTGCTGGAACGAAACCGAAAGGTTTGGGTGGTGAACGATGCAATTGAAACTCTGAGTCGCGAAGCGGAAGAACGAACCCTCTCAGAACTGGCAACGTTGGGCGCGAACTTTGTCACCACCGACGAAGCTCTGGCTCGATTAGCGACTACGGCCGATTGAGCCCAGACTTGTAGGATGGTCCGAGCATCCCTCAGTGCTTCGAGATTAGGATTCTCCACCCGTAGGTTGCGAAAAAACTAATGATTTATCTGGACTTCGCTTCAGCGATGCCTATTCTCAGCCTTAAGCCTTTGAGAAGCCATGCGGGCAGGAAAATGAGCTTTCAGTAGCTGGTCCGGTCCACTCGCGCAAAGTACGCAAAGTCAGTTTCGGTTGACAACAGAGGGTGAATGGCATTATGGTTTGTCACCCAGATAGTTGAAAACAACTATTCAGTTGTCGACAGCAATATAAAGCTGAGATCAATTAACTACATCATTTTCCAGCCTCGCACTAGCAGTCGCGACTGTGGAGACGCGCACATCTGTACGAAGGGCCGCGCTCCAAGGGACGTCGAAATTCGATGGTCAAGGGCCAAGTTCCGTCGTTCGTCAATGAGGTCGAAAAAGGGGGCGTTGATGCTCACCAAACGGAAGCTAATCGTTGCTGTCTCTTCGCTGCTGTTTTCTATTAGCCCAGTAGTGTACGGCCAGGCGACTGGTAGTTTTTCGGGCACCGTCTCCGACAAAGCGGGCGCGGTAGTGTCGGGAGCGACAGTGAAAGCTACCTCGCAAGGCACCGGTGTCTCTCGCGAGGCGAAGACCGACGATTCAGGACATTACCTGATCCCGCTGTTGCCCGTCGCGATGTACACGATCCGAGTGGAGTCCCAAGGCTTCGGCGCCGCAGAACAGAAAGATGTTCGGCTGCAAGTCGATGAGCAGCGCGAGTTGGATTTTGCCCTCTCGCCCGCGTCGGTAACAACCGCAGTAGAAGTCAGTGCGACGGAAGTGTCAGTGCAAACGACGAATGCAACCTTGGGCCAAGTGATCACCTCTGAGCAAGTGGCGGACCTGCCATTGAACGGACGCGACTTCGTCCAGCTCGCGACGCTCACGCCCGGTACGACACAGGAAACCAACCCGGGCAGCTTCTTTACCAGCGCGGCAAGCAGCGAAGTTGCGGCGCGCGGAATTTATTCATTATCAGTGGGCGGGTCGCGCGCCCAGAGCACTGACTGGCTACTCGATGGCGTCGACAACAACGAACTAACTGCTGGCGGAATCGCGATTCTGCCTTCGATTGACGCCATCCAGGAATTCAAAGTTCTCACTTACAACTACTCAGCGGAATACGGAACTCGCGCGGGTCCAACCGTGCTGGTGACGACAAAATCAGGCACGAACAACTTTCACGGATCAGTTTTTGAGTTTTTCCGAAACACAAAGCTGGACGCCCGCAGCTACTTCGCCTCGGCAAGGGAGCAATTCAATTTGAACCAATTTGGCGCCGCTTTAGGCGGCCCAATTCAAAAGGACAAAACATTCTTCTTTGTCGACTACCAAGCGAAGATGCAGCGGCATGGGATACCCTTCAGCGGGTTGGTTCCCACGCCGGCGATGCTGACCGGGGACTACACGAACGATCCTCTTGGCGTGGCCCGACCAGGCTTTGCTCCTGGCGCTCCCGCTTTGAATATTGACGGTTTCCCCAACATTAATAGTCCCTACACGTTCTCTCCCTTCCAATGCGACGGCACGGGAAATCCCATCGCGCCAAACCCCGATGGCTCCCAGAATCCCGGCGTAAACTGCAACAAGATTCCCGCCGCCATGTTCGATCCGACCGTCAATCCGTCTGCCGATCCGTCAGGTTTGGCGATGATGAAGCTTTATCCGCAGCCTAACATTGTCAATACGAGCACGCTGACTAACTTTTCGAACGTGCCGGTCAGAAAACTGAACGAGGGTGAGTTCGACGTGAAGCTCGATCACACTTTCTCGAGTAAGGATTCTGCATTTGCTCGTTTCAGTTACGATCAGGCGACTTCATTCGTCCCGGGCGGTTCCCCGGGGTTTGCAGAAGCGAATGCCTTTGGAAGCAGCCAAGACATTACCAATCATGGCCGCAACGTGGCGGTCTCGGAGACTCACGTTTTCTCCGACCGCAATCTGAACCAATTCACTGCGGGCTTTAACCGGATTTTCAATCACATTCTATCGTTCGGAAACGGCACGTGCGAAGCCGCCAACATCGGCATCCTCGGCGCGGATCTGAATAGCAAATGCCCGAATGCTCCTGCTGGTGTGATTACGCAATCTACAAAAGACTGCATAAGCTGCGGCTTGACTTCCACCCTGATGAACAACTATTGGGCTCTGGGTGACCGGGGTTTCGCTCCCTTCCAAGGCGGCACCAACGTTTTTTCGATTTCCGATTCGTTTGACATGATTCGCGGGAAGCACCACATCCGCGCCGGCGCCGGGTTCCGTGACCAGCAGATGAATGTTGAAACTAATGCCTTCCAGGATGGTTTCTTTATTAACTTCGGTCTTACAGGCGATGCCACGGCCGATCTGTTGCTTGGCCAATTGGGCGGAGGAATTCACGATCAGACGTTCTTCGGAGCCACGACCGGCCGTCGCTGGAAACTGTTCCGTCCTTTTGTTGATGACGAATGGCGCGTGACCCCTGATCTGACCTTGACCTTGGGTCTGGCGTGGGCGCTTGTTACACCCATCACCGAAGCCCAAAATCGGCAAGCAAACTTCGACTTTGCCAGCGGTAAGTTCTTTGTTGCCGGTTCGGCACCGTTTGGCTCTTGTACGATCTGCGTTCGTTCGGACGGACACGTTGGCATCCAGATGGACAAGACCGCCTTAGAGCCTCGGATCGGAATCGCCTGGAAGCCATTAGGTTCCCAGAAAACGGCAGTGCGGGCTGGCTATGCCATCTTCCACGATTCGTCCTGGAACCAGGGTGCCCAAGGCTTGTGGGAGAATCCGCCGTATTTTGCAGAGTCTGACAACTTTTTTGGCCCTTGTCCGTTTAACAATTCGGGACAGGCGGTCCCTAAGAACTGCGGCAATCGATATCTATTCCTCGACTCTACGTTAAATCCTATTACCTCGCCTCCCAGTCCCCAGTCGTTTCCGGGTGCCCTTCAGTCGCAGAATCTCAATTACAAGCAGGGCCGAGTGCAGCAGTTCAACCTGAACATCGAGCATCAGTTGCCCGCTAATGTGGTTCTGACGGCAGGTTATGCAGGCTCACGCAGTTCCCACATTCTAGTGGACGGTTTGAATCTGAACGTCGGATCACCCGCGGCATGCGGAGTCGTCCCTGGTTATACGTTGGGCTGCGGTCCCGGCGGAGGGGCTTTCGGGCCTAAGTGGGGCGCACCCACATTCCTTTTCCCCTTGACGATAAACAATAACAACGACATTGGCCGGGCTCACTACGATTCTCTTCAGGTTAAAGCTGAAACCAGAAGCACACGCCAGGGACTCTATGCCCTTCTGGGCTACACCTATTCGCGCACATTCGACTCAGGGTTTGCTGACGGCCTAGGAACTTTTCCAGGCGCGACCTACTTCCCTCTGCCGGGATATCAAAAGGCGGATTGGGGTCTCTCGGCACTCAATCTCAATCAGCAGTTCACGGCCAGCGTGCTGTATGACTTACCGTTCGGGAAAGGCAAAACCTATGGTGGCTCCTGGTCCGGCTCGGTCGATTCGATTCTAGGAGGTTGGACCGTCAACCTGATTGAGAAGGTGACTACCGGATTTCCTCTCTTTGTGGTCGACAGCGCGAACGCGGGCACCCCCGGAAACCCGGGCGTATCAGGGGTAGCCTTCTCTTGGAACGGAAATGGGTTAAATCGGCCTGATCAGGTGGGTGATCCCAACAAGGCAGGGCCGGTGGCTGCCAACCCGGGCTGCCAAGCACCCTCCCAAGTGCACACGCTTACGAATTGGTTCAATCCGTGCGCGTACACTCACGCTGCTCCCGGAGAGCTCGGAGATTCAAATCGCGCACCATTATACGGCCCTCGGTTTGTGAACACCGATCTTTCAATTATCAAACATTTCCCTCTTCCCTACGAGAGTGTAAGGCTGGACTTCCGTGCTGAGTTCTTCAATCTATTTAACCATGCACAGTTCTATCTGCCTGGTGGCAGCAGCGGCATGCAGGATGTAAACGCATCGAGCAGTTTCGGTGTGGTAAGCGGGACGGTGAACAACCCCCGTGTAATTCAGTTCGCCCTCAAACTCAACTTTTAGGGCGAGCCAATCGCAATCCTAACTCTGGGCAGACTGGTCGACTCAGCCTGCCCTTAAATTTGCAATCCGAAAATCTGCAGGAGGAATAATGCGGGAGTTCACAGGGAGGGTCTCGCACGTCTCTATCCTGGCGATTTTGCTTTGTTCCACGGCGCTGGCCCAGAAAATCAAAGTCATCGTCGACCAGGATGCCCGCGGGCCCGGTACCAGCGACCAGCAAGCAATTCTGGTTTTCCTACAGTCGGAAAAGTTTGACGTGCTCGGGATCACCACGGTCAGCGGCGACCAGTGGGTGAAGGAAGAGACACAGCACGTCCTGCGCCTGCTGGAAATCGCTGGGCGAACTGATGTCCCCGTGATCCAAGGAGCCGAGTTCCCCCTGCTTAATTCCAAGGAAGAGACCGAGCGCTGGGAAGCTCTTTACGGCAAGCTGGAATACAAGGGATGCTGGACGGACAGGTTTGAGGCGAATCGGTCCACAATTTACGACGAACCCTATCATCCGCCCGACGTTGTGCCGCTCATGCGCGAAGGAGAGCCGCGCATCAAAGCGCTTCCCGGCACAGCTGCGGAATTTATTGTGCAGATGGTGCACAAGTATCCAGGCCAGGTCGTGCTTTGGGCGGGCGGACCGCTCACCAATTATGCTCTAGCTCTGAAGCTTAACCCTGAGGTAGCGACGCTCGCGAAAGAGTTCGTGCTCATGGGCGGCGGATTGTACGCGGACAAAGGAGCGATTGATCGCGGCGCTATCGACGCCCGGCGCGAGTTCAATTGGTGGTTTGATCCGGAAGCGGCTCGCATCGTCCTGCGTGCGCCCTGGAAAAAACTTACCATCACGCCGATTGATATTTCGGTCAAGACCCGCTTCACTTCGGAAATGCAAGCTACCATTTCCAAGGCAGGCACTCCGGTCACGCAATACCTGGATAAATATTCGTTGCCCGGCTATATGTGGGACGAAATCGCAGGCGCGGCTTTGATCGATCCATCCATCATCACCGGTCAGAAGCAGCTCTACATGGACATCGACGTAGATCATGGAGCCGGTTACGGCAAGACCGTCTTCTGGGATTCCACCGCTAAGGTTCCACCCTACTTGCGCCTGGCTAACGTGCAATTTGATATCGATGCCCAGAAGTTCTACGAACTTTACATAAACTTGATGACGCGTCTTCCACACAGCAAATGATCTTTCTGCGCCCCACGGAAAGCAGCAGGTTCTTACCGGCAATCCTGGTGCTGCTTCTGGCAAGTTCTTTCGCCCAGACTCAGCAGCGACACAAGGTGATTATCAATGAGGACTGCTCCGGTCCCGGCGGCAGCAACCTGCAGACACTTCTGGTGATGATTCAGTCTCCCCAGGTAGAGGTGCTGGGAATCACGGTGGTGAGCGGAGACCAGTGGCGCGATGAAGAGGTGGCGCACACGCTGCGCCTGCTCGAGATCATCGGCCGCACTGATATACCGGTGGTGCCTGGAGCAGTTTTCCCCCTGGTACACCGCCGCGAAGAAGCGCAACTGTGGCGGGAGCGTTACGGAAAAGTAGCCTACGCAGGTGCCTGGGATGACCGATGGTGGCACGGGCCTTTCGTCGTTCCGCCGCTGCCCGAAGGGCAGCCCAAGATCAAGCCTGCTGAGGAGGACGCAGCTCATTTCTTGATCCGGATGGTGCGCCAGTACCCGCATCAAGTGACGATCTATGAGGGCGGCCCCATGACGAACCTGGCGCTTGCGATCTCACTTGATCCACAGTTTCCCGAGTTGGCTAAAGAACTAGTTTTTATGGGAGGAAGCCTTAGTCCACAGACCGACAACCCGGAGTTCGTCAACAACCCTCGTCACGAGTTCAATTTCTGGTTCGACCCGGAGGCGGCACAAATCGTCCTCCGCGCACCGTGGAAGAAGATCGTCTGCACGCCGACGGACATCTCGATCAAAACGCACGTGACGCCCGCGATGATGAAACAGATAGAAGCCAGCGGGACTGCGCTGGCTCACTACGTCGCGCGCTTTGCCATGTTTACTCCCGGGCCCGACATTATGTGGGATGAACTTGCGGCGGCCGCATGGATCGATCCTACCCTCATCACCAAGCGGGAGACTCGCTACATGGGTATCGATCTCGACCGCGGAGCAGGATACGGCAATACGCTAACCTGGACTGAGAAGGATAAGCCGAACTTCACCGCACAGCCGGTCGAGATCGAATTGGATTTGGACACCGAAAAGTTTTATCGAATGTTCGTAAGCTTGATGAGCGTGTCTACGCCTGCGGTTCACTGACTCGCTCAGCGAGATATATCGTGTCGGCAAATATCGAATTTAAAGCCGAGTTGATAGACCTCGAATCGGCTCGTGCAACTGCCAGAAACCTCAGTGGGAAGGGACCGGAAATCCTTCGACAGACGGATGTGTTCTTCCCCTGCCCTCATGGCCGGCTCAAACTGAGGATCTTTGACGATAATCACGGCGAACTAATTTTCTACGAACGGGCTGATGCGCCCGGCCCGCGCCGCTCCCATTACCAGATCGCGAGGACGGCGGATCCTTACACGTTGCTGGAAATCCTGCAGCATGTATCGGGCGTCTCTGGCATGGTTGAAAAAGTGCGCAGTTTGTACATCGTGGGTCAGACCCGAATTCATATAGACCAGGTGAAGGGCCTGGGAAGCTTCCTAGAAATCGAAGTGGTTTTGAAGGAACAGCAAAGTGACGCCGAAGGCCTGCACATTGCCCAAACGCTCGCAAAGGAATTCAAAATCATGGAGAACCATCTGATTCACGTTGCTTACGTTGACCTCTTGCGTCAGCAGTCGGCGTCGCCTCCTTAGATCTCGGCCCCGGCAGTTCTAACTCGCTATTGCGGCTGCAGGGCAGAAGGTCGGTCCCGCAAGGTATACACAAACTGCTGGATCTCATGCCGCTCGCGCTCGGCGTCCGCCGCCTTGCTCTTTGATATCTGATCGTAAACTCGCAACTCCTCTTGAGCTTTCAACTTCTGTCCAGTCTGCCGGTAGGCCTGTGCCAGCCGATAATGCGCCTCTTCGAGCGATGGGTTGACTTCGATCGTTTGTTGATAGGCAGAGATGGCCTCGGAGAAGTCCCTCCGCTCCGAATAGAGAATGCCCAGTTGCAAATGCCCAGGGCCCAGCCTGGGATCGAGGTGCACGGCCTTCTCCAGAAGGGACTGCACTTGCGCCAGGGTTTCGCCGTCCTCTGGGCCCTTCCTGCCTTTCCAAAGACTGACCGCGTAGTAATAGTTGGCCGTTGCATTTTCAGGTCGAAGCGTGACAAATCGACGCAGCCTCTCTACCAAGGCGTCAGGCTGCGTCTTCTCAACGCTCTGGATTTTGCCCAGAAACAGGTAAGGACTGGGGTCGTCGGGATTCAGGTCCGACGCCTCGCAAAGACGCTGGACAGCCGGCTCGTAGGAACCGCGAGCGTACCAAGACACTCCGAGGCCGACCAGCATTCGGACGGAATGCGGAAAGAGGTGATTTCCCTTGGTGAAAACTTCAATGGCCGGTTCCATGGCACGATGCATCAGCAGCTCGGCTCCCCAATCGAAGAGGTTGGGCTCGCTCGGGCTCATTTCCGCCGCGCGCTCGTACTCCTGAACGGCTTTGAGAGGATTACCCAATTTCTCCTCAACGTCGCCCAGCAAGTGATGTAGTTCGGCTTCTTCCTGCCCCGCTTTGTCCTGAACAGTCTGCAGCGCTCGAAGGCGGGTGCGAGCAGCTGGGTAGTCACCGGCGTCCGCGTGGGCGCGTGCCAGGGCGTAGGAGGCCGCGTAATCCCCAGGACGGAGCTGAGACGCGCGATCGAGATAGGGGAGTGCCTCCCGAGCCTTGCCCTCGTCGACCAGCTGTGTTCCGAAGCGGTAGTTTGCGTCAAAACTTGCGGGCTCGTGTTCAGCCGCCTCACGCAGCGATTTCTCCGCCGCGGTGGCCGCCGATGTGTGCGGTGAAACATCCGCCAACGGCTTAAGGGAAGCGGTTTCTCTGGCGAGCCCTTCTCGGGTTCGGACAACCGTATCTGAACCGTGGCCGCCGAGTTGGGTGGTGTCCGTGACCCCAGCCACGGTGAATTGTGGTTCGTCGTAAAACTCCGGTGTCCCCGTCGATCCGCTTTGCGCGGAAGCTTTTGCAGGCTTGAGAGTCAGGTCAATCTTCTTCGTTTCCTTCCCTCCCAGCGCACAACGACCGAAAATTGCAGCGTCGTATCCCGCCTTCTCCACACGCAGGATATAAACTCCTGCTCGAAGCGCTGCGAAGTGGTACAAGCCCTCCGAATCCGTGACTGCGGTTAAGGTCTTAGTTCCAATCTCGGTCTGCAAGTAAACTTTGGCGGCGGCAACCGGCCGATCGTGCGAATCCCGGACCAATCCCTGCAAACTGGCGGATTCCATGCGGTCCGCAGACTGCCCGTGAACCATCGACGGAGCGAGAGAGGCCATCACTGCCAGGAGGCAGGTCGCAGTACGAAGGTATCGGGGTTGATGTGCGTTCACGCGGAAGCGGCTCATAGGACAAGTGAATCGGAGCGGTAAAAGCAAAACCAGAAATGTGTCTATTGGTCCGCCATTTTAGTCGTTTCGAGCCGCCATTCACAATCGCGTCGAACAGTTTGCTTCACTACGATACGGCCGGCCCGGACCAGTTCGGTTTGTTATCCTACAGTGTGGCCCGCGCCCTTCTGATCGATACCGATACAGCCTCCGACGATGCGGTCGCTCTCATCATGGCTCTCCGGTTCCCTGAAGTCCGGGTTGTCGCGATCACGACCGTCGCCGGAAACGTCGGAGTTCAACAGGCCACCCGGAACGCGTTGTATACAGTTGAACTCTGTCGAGCCAACGTCCCGGTCTATGCGGGAGCTGAAAAGCCACTGCTCCGCGCCCATCAGAGCGCGACGTGGTTTCATGGCCGTGACGGATTCGGAGATCACAATTATCCGCCGCCCCATCAATCGCCCGGAAAATTGCACGCAGTCGAGGCGATAATTGAGGTGATCGAAGCAAACCCCGGAGTCGTACTGGTAACACTCGCGCCGCTTACTAATCTTGCCCTCGCTCTGGCGAAAAAGCCGTCAATCGCTGCCAAAGTCGGGCGCTGTGTGGTCATGGGGGGCGCACCGTGCTGTGAAGGGAACGTGACGCCAGCGGCCGAATACAACATCTGGGTCGATCCCGAGGCCGCCCGCACCGTCCTGCTCAGCGGCCTTCCGGTGGAACTTATCGGCTGGCAACTCTCGCGCGGCGACGCTGTCCTTCATAAGGACGATATCGCGCACATTCAGGGATTCAACAACGAACTGGCCCGGTTTGCCGTCGAGTGCAACAGCCGCGCGCGACAGGCTTATATGGAGCAAACCGGAGAAGATGGTATTTCACTGCCTGATCCAATTGCCATGTCCATTGCTCTCGACCCCAGCGTCGGAACTCAGTGGAGTGCGCACTATGTGGATGTGGAAACCCACAGTGAGTTGACGCGGGGCATGACCGTTGTGGATCGCCTCAGTGTGGCCGACGACGACCGGAACAAGGCGGTTTGGACCCCGGTTTTGGACAAGGCACGCAAGGCGAAAGTGTGTTGGACAATCGACACGAAAAGGTGGAAGGAAACCCTCCTTTCCGCGCTCAATTAGTTGGGGCCTGACATGCATGCCCTCCTGAGAAAACGAGGTGGCGTAGCACGATGGATGATCGGGATAGGTCTCATTACGATGACCCTGACATTATCTGTGCGGGCAGAACAGGTTTCACTGCAGGCGATCGTTACACCTTCCACAACAATTTTGAAAGATGGCCGCGTGGTCACCTTTGCTGTTCACGGTTTCATCGAGTTCAAATCGCTCGCCGAGCTATTCCCTTACATCGAGTCCCAGACTCGACGCTGGCCGGCGAATGGCGGTCTCGACCACGCAGAGCAGCAGCGCTTGGCGCGCGAGTTGCTGCGCGGTGGAATTGAGAGTCGCGTTGTCTCGATGGCCGACGAGCGCCCCCTCGAAGCGCTGATAACGCATACCAGCGAGGAACTCCGGCAAGCGCTCGCGCACGTGAAAGAGCCGGTGCCGCCCAGTTACGCCGAGGAGTTTCTGGCCGTGCAGGAGAAATGGAAGCATTCATTGAACTGCTGGAGTGCTTCACCATCAATTCCGGGACGGGTACTCTCCAATTGGTATCTGATTGAGGAAGGCATACAACTCTATGGCGCCACTTACGATTCGACGGAGCATTTCTGGCAAGCCGTGAAGTATCACCCTGAGATGACCGTGGCTGGGCTGACGGAGTTGCTCAGTCTTCTGGAGCACAGGGATTGGAGCCCGTGGCTCGGACGTCTTGATGGCGATCCTAGGATCTATTTGCCGAACGCCTACGCCGTGGAATTTCTGCGCTACAGCTTAGCGCCGGAACGGCTTCGCTGGTTTCGCAATGAACTGGGCCGTCATGACTTGCGGGCAAGTGATCACGCGCGCTCGATTCAGCAACGCGGCGGCAAACCCTTCCGCTTCAGCGCGTATGAAGAAAAGGTTCTGTGGGGCGATCTGGCCGATTTGTTCCACTTGGTTTACACGTTCTCTGCGCCCGAGGATCCCATTCGCAAGACGCTGGCCGATCGCCACTTTGACGCTGTTTACTTAGATGAGAGCAGGATGGGTTTCATCAGCGAGGGATTCCGCTCTTTGATGCTGGAAATCTGGAAGGTGAAATATCTCCAGATGCCTCGGTTCCGCGAGGTGATCAGCTCTATTCCGAACGAAGTCCGGCTGGCACACTTCCTCAATGACGGCGATTCGCCAGATATTCCCATCCCGGTTTACGTTAGGTACTTAAACCAGATTCGCGATCTTGCGCGTGCGCAGCGCTGATGTGTGGGTTAGCGAGCAGCGCCGGGTCAAGGAGCAGCCAATATGGAGTCGCAGCAAAAACCCTTGGGCATGACGCGGCGCCAGTTTGTGGCGTCCTCCGCCTCCGCTTTGGCTACCGGAGGTCTTACGGCTGCCTTGTCGCGTGATGCCCAGGCCGCCGGAGTACCGCCGAGTGAACAGTCAGACCGGCAAGGCCATCATGCTCCTTTCCGAGTAATCATCGACACCGACCCCGGCGTGGACGACGCTCTAGCATTGCTGCTCGCCATGCGCTCGCCGGAGGTGAAGATTGAAGCCATTACTGCGGTCGCCGGAAATGTGCCGCTGGAGTTGACGCTGCCCAATGCCTTGCGAATGGTCGAAATCGCCGGCCGCACGGACATTCCCGTAGCGGCGGGCGCCAAGGCGCCTCTGGTGCGCCGTTTGGTGACGGCCGCTTACGCGCATGGCGAGAACGGACTGGGCGGCGCGGTCTTTCCGGAATCGAAAATCAGACCCATCGCTGAACCGGCAGCACAATTCATTCAACAATTAGTTCGGAGGTATCCCAGTGACGTGACATTGATCACCATAGGGCCGCTAACCAATGTCGCCACCGCATTGAATTCGGATCCGGAGCTTGCCGCGATGGTAAAGAGCGTGGTCATGATGGGCGGGTCTCTCTCGGGAGGGAACATCACGCCCGCGGCGGAGTTCAATGTTTACGTGGACCCGGAGGCGGCGCGCATTGTGTTTCAATCCGGCATTCCCATCACGATGGTCGGTCTGGACGTCACGCGCAAGACATCTCTGACCGAGGACCACGTGCGCCTGCTCGAGGCCGCGCAAAACCCCGTCAGCCAGGCAGCGGCGAAGATCGCCCGCAACGCGATCAACCACAACCGCGAGCAGGGATTTCTCGTGGGACCGAATATGCACGACTCGCTCGCCGTAGCGGGATTTCTCGATCCATCGCTCCTGAAATGGAAACAGTATTATGTCGATGTCGAAACCGTAGGCGAACTGACCGCGGGCGAAACCTTGGGCTACAGTCCCAACGCCGGCGATTTACGGCGCGCGGGGATGGAGAAACAAGTGGGGGTGACCATGCCGATTCGCGGATCGGCCCCCACGCTTGGCAGTACTAGAACGTCTCCGATCTTGCGCGATAAATTTGTGCCCAATTCCAACGTGGCCACGGACGTGGATTCCGCGAGATTCTTCGACCTGCTGATTGGTCGCTTATCGGGAAAGCAGTAGCCAGGTTTCTCTGTCATGCTGAGCGAAGACCGAGCTTCACTTCGCGAACCGCGGTCGCCGTCGAAGCCCAACCGCTAGCATATGTGTTGGGGGGTAGGGATTCCTCGTTGGCCTCGCTTCTCGGGATGACAGGAAGCGACGTTTTTCAATAAGGTCTCTAGCTTTGAGGTGAACGATGAAAATTGGCCAGCTCTGGCTTCTGACAGCCGTGCTGCTGACGACCTGGCTCACGTCGTGGGGGCAAGACAAACGAAAGATCATCATCGATCAGGACGCGGCCGGACCCGCCGGAACTGACCTCCAGTCCACACTGCTGCTGATTCAATCTCCGAAGACGGAAGTCTTAGGCATAACGGTGGTGACTGGCGATCAGTGGCTCAAAGCGGAGGTGGCGCACACCTTGCGCATGCTCGAGATCATCGGGCGGACCGACATTCCAGTTGTGCAGGGCGCGGAATATCCGCTGGTGAGGAGAAAGGAGGAGACAGAGCTTTGGGAGCAACAGCATGGCTCTTTTGCATGGCTGGGGGCCTGGACGCCGCGGTTATATCATCCGCCGGACCAGGTGGGAGATATGCCTGAAGGAAAGCCCAGTACCACACCGATCGACGAGGATGCCGCGCATTTTCTGGTGCGGATGGTCCATAAATTTCCGAACCAGGTGACGATTTATGCAGGCGGCCCAATGACGAACCTGGCCCTTGCCATCTCCATCGATCCCGAATTTCCGAAACTGGTCAAAGAATTGGTGTTCATGGGAGCCAGCCTGAACCCAGAGACCACTGATCCGGAATTCATCAACACTCCGCGTCGCGAATTCAATCTGTGGTTCGACCCGGAAGCAGCGCACATTGTGCTACGAACCCCGTGGAGGAAAATTGTCTGCACCCCGGTGGATATTTCGGTGAAGACGCAAATGACTATTGAGCTGATCAACCGAATCAAGGCGGGCGACTCGCCGGCGGCACGCTATGTCGGCACTTATGCGCGACTGCATGGCGAATACAACTATTTGTGGGATGAACTAGCAGCGGCGGCGTGGCTCGATCCGAGCTTGATTACGAAAAAGGAAGCGCGCTTCATGGACGTGGAACTGCACCACGGCGCAGGCTACGGCAACACGCTGACCTGGACGGACCGGGATAAGCCTAAACTCCAAGTCCAGTCGGTCGAGTTGCAGGATGAGCTCGACACAGAGAGGTTTTACACGATGTTTGTGGAACTGCTGACTGCACCCGCGCCACAAACTCACAGCAGCACGCCTTAGAACGGGGAGCGAGCTCGCTGCCCGGCGGCCCGATAAGCCTGACCTTTATCGTGGCAGTTGCTCGAGTGCTTTCTCGGCCTGGACATGGTCGGGATGCTGCTTGAGCAGTTTCTGCAGCACGGCCCGAGCCTCCTCGGGTGCGCCTTCGACCGCATACACCCGCGCCAGGTTCAGGTAAGACTGATCAAAGGCGGGCGCGACGCGGATGCATTCTTCAAAAATTGCGACCGCTTCGTCCCGCCGCCGGGTCCGTAGATAGAGGACTCCGAGATTGTTCAGCGCCTCTGGATACGCGGGACGGGAGTCTAAGGCTCTCCGCAAGTATTCGAAAGCACGCTCGGCATCGTCGAGTTGCGCAAAGGCCATCCCCAGGCTGTAGTTCGCCTCAGGATCCTGGGGGCTGACTCGAACAGCCCGCTCCAGCACTCCGCGAGCTTCATCCCATCGCTTCTGCTGGCGGTAAGCATTCCCCAGGTTTTCGAGGGCGATCAGGTGCTCGGGGTTCAGCTTGAGTGCTTCTTGAAAGTACGGAATCGCTTCCGCGGTTCGCCCTTCCCGCGTGGCCAAAAGGCCGAGATTGTTCCAGGAGTTTGGCAGAGTGTCGGGATAGCTCGCATGAAGTTTGATCGCGCGCTCAAAAGTCTCCCGCGCTTCACCCGTCTTCTGTTGCTTCAAGTAGACGCTTCCCAAGCCGTAGAGAGCCTCGGCGCTCGAGGGATCGTCGCGAAGCGCAAGCCGGAAAGACGCTTCAGCTTGATCGAAATATTCCCGCTGAAAGAAAACCGCTCCGTACGAGAGATAGTTGCGCCGAAACTCCTGAGCATCGATCACGCCGGGAAATGGTAACGCCTTTGCTAGCCGTTCCGTGTCGGTTTGGGGGATGTTCTCGAAGTCTCGTCCGAGGTGCTCCGGATCCATGGATCCTCGATAAAGCTTGACGATGAGGCCTTTGTCATTGATCAACAAGGAGCTTGGAGGGCTGAGGTCACGATGCCGGTCGAACAAGTACCGATAGAGAATGTTGTAAATGCCGGCCACGTCATCTGTCCCGCGAAGGATGGGGAATGCCAGGCGGCGCTCTCGCGCCAGCGCCAGAATCTTGTCGGCACCATCAGAATTACCCTCGCTAAGACCATCGAGGTTCACGGCGAGCAGTTGAAGGCCTTGGCTTGCCCACCGCGAGTGGAGCGCGTTGAAGACCTTCAAGTCTTCTTCGCAACTCGCTGACCCACTGACCCAGAAATTAAGCAACACGGCCTTGCCGCTAAATGCGGCCAGAGTGCGAGCTTGCCCCGTCAAGTCGGGAAGAGAAAAATCCGGCGCCGCCACGGGCACGAGCAGCCAGGTTTCAACCCTCTCCCCGAGTGGCTCCTCTCGTTGCGCAATGGTCTTGGAGAAGGGCACGGTTTTAGCCTTGAAGGCCTCAATTCGAGACGGTTCAAAACCCTCTTCAACCCGCACCCTATGGTTGAGCGGAAGCGGGTGGAGTTCCTGCACCAACCCGCTCGGCCAGCGGATGGACGCCTTCACCGGACCTTTGGCGTCACCTAAGCCGAAGAATACTTCTTTGCTGTGCTGCGAAAGAAAGCCCGACCCCGCCCGAAGTGTGTGTGTCTGCCGGCCTTTTTCAGTTTCCACCGTAATCGCCGCACCGATGGCGTCACGATTACTCTTGCGGCCGCGAAGACGGAAAGCGATCGAAGGTGGCAGGTCCGTCATGACATTCTTCAAAAGCCGCAATTGCGGACCATTACGATTTTTCAGGAATACTTCCAGCCGCCCATCCCCATCGAAATCAGCGAGGGCGAAGGCCCTACCGTCCTCCAGAAAGTCCAAGCCCACCACCCCGGAAACGTCGGAAAAAGTCCCATCCCTATTGTTCGCGTAGAACACGTTCCGTTCAAATCCGCTCCACGTGCCGTCGGAACGGACGAGTTCATTGATAGCGGCCCATCCCTGTTCATAATCGGGAGAAGGCGTGGCTTCCGCGGGGGAGTTGGCAACCACCTGCCGCCAAAAAAAACTGTTCAGATCTTCTTCTCGGGTTGGGCGCATCGGTCCGGAGATCATGCCATTCGCGATGTAGAGATCGGGGAAGCCGTCGTGGTCAAAATCCCATGCGTCGCTCGACCACGACCAGCGGCCCATTTCCACTCCGGCGGAAGCGGTCGCATCCTGGAAAGTGCCGTCGCCCTTATTACGAAATAAGGAATTGCCCATGGCGTGTTTGCGATACAGTGCTCGTATTTGTTCAGGCGTATTCTTCTGGAAGAGTTCCTGCGTCGAGATACGCTTTCCGGCCGCGGTCCACATGTCAGCGACGTAAAGATCCTCGACTCCGTCATTGTCATAATCGCACCAGCAGACAGCCATGCCCGCGCCCACATCCTCAACGCTGGCTTGCGGAGCGACGTCGGTAAAAGTTCCGTCGTGGTTGTTGCGGTAGAGGTTCTTCCGCCCGAAGTCGTTCACGACATAAAGATCGGGCCAGCCGTCGCGGTTGTAGTCGTTCCAACCACAGCAAAAACTGTAACGAGTATTGTTTTGGTTAAGGCCTGTCTGCGCGGTGACATCGCGGAAGGTCCCGTCCCGATTGTTGCGCATCATGAAGTTGGGAGGACCGTTCTCAGCATCATAGTAAGGGGAGGGGTATTTGTACTGGTTCGTGCCCTGGTAATAGAGGTAGAGGCAGAAGTAGATGTCCAGCCAGCCGTCGCGATCGTAGTCGGCCACGGCGGCACCCGTGAAGGTCCCCTGCGGAGGGGTGGCAAACTGAAACGCCTCAGCCTTCCGGCGGAACTTGCCACCACCTTCATTCAGAAATAGCAGAGGACCGTTCGTGCGCACGACGATCACATCCTGGCGGCCGTCATTGTCGATATCCACAAAAAGTGCGCAGGCTGTATTCTCTAGGATCCCGAGTCCGGATGCCTCCGTGAAATCCTCGAAGGTCCCGTCTCCCCGGTTTCGATAGAGCCGGTTGGGAAGGCCGGCTGGCTGGCACACATAGAGATCGTCGAATCCATCATCGTCGATGTCTCCGACCGAAACTCCATTGTGTCCGTAAACGTCAATGCCACACGCGCCGTCGAGAACCGTCCGCCAGTAGTCAGCTCCCCGAAGCAACTGGGACGAGTAAGACAGATTGCTGCTGAATGCGGCCGTTGTGATGTCCACGAAAACGGGTCCTGCGGAGCGGCTTCGCGTCTCGTCCAGCGCCTGCCAACTTCGCAGGCGGAATTCACTCGCTGGAGAAGCCGGTGATGACATCGACGCTTCCCATTCGAGTTCCCAATTCCCCACGCGCTGCTCGCGGTAGAAGCTTCGCCCAGAGCCCACCAAATCGTATCGGACGCTAGTCTTCAGCCGATTAGGAACACGAGGCGCCGATGGGGTCACAAGGCCTACGCCAATACTCGCGACGTCAATGGCTGTTACTTGGAGTTCAGCGGTCACAATCTTCGAAAAGGGGCTCAGGGCGGATCGCAGTTCCTGAAGAAAGGCCTCCCTTCCCAGAACAATCTGCCGGGTGAACTTGTTTTTACGGATCTCGAGCGACGGGCCAGAACGCAGCAGCCGCGATTCGATTGGCCGGAACGACGACGCCGAGAAATCCGAGGCGAGAGCCTTCTCAAATTCCTGTACTTCTTGCGGAGATCGCAACAGTCCAGAGCTCCATTTCGCAAGAATTGCGGCGATCTGGTCGTGATATTTTTCGGTGACGAACTTGTCGAGACCTGCCTGCGTCTTGAGAAGCGTCGAGTCGAGTGGGGTATGGGCTCGATAGTGAGGGTGTAAGTGGAAGTCGCCGTCGGATGAGACCGTGTTTCGAGAATCGAGAGTCGAAAGCGAAGGAAAGGCGAGACCGCGCAGGCCTGTGGATACTAGCGCCCCGGACGCTCCCTGGCAACAGCGGACGACAAAGTCACGCCGACTGGGATCGACTGGATCAAGTTCGCCGGGGCGAAGATCGACCAAATGCCACGTCCTCTTTGCCCGACTCAGACCAATGCCCCCCAGATATCTACGTGTAGAGCTGAAATCTAGCAGTCACACTGGAGCCGGTCAAGGTTGGCGGATCCGGAGTAATTCGGCCATGTGATAGGCTTACGGGTCTCAAGCGTCAACCCTCATACTCCGGAGACTCTGCCGTTGAGCGTTCCTCGCATTACTGTGGTGGGCAGTTACGCAGCCGGCCTGACCATGAAAGTTCAGTGCCTCCCGAGCGCCGGCGAGACGCTGTTGGGAACTGGTTATCGCGTGGACTATGGCGGGAAGGGTTCTAATCAGGCCGTGGGCTGTGCGCGGCTCGGCGCGAAAGTCAGTTTCGTCGCCAGAATCGGAAAGGATGCTTTCGGGGAAATGGCGCTGGGGCTTTACCGCGACGAGGGGATTGATGTTTCCCATGTCACAGAAACCGCCAACGCCCCCACCGGTGTGGGATTTATTATCGTCGAGGCTGCCAACGGTCACAATTGCATCACGATTGATCCCGGAGCAAATGAGCTCTTGACCGCCGCTGACATTTCCCAATGCGACGCAGCATTCAATTCACCCCAGGTGGTGCTCACCCAGCTTGAAATTCCCGTCGTAGCGGCCGAAGCGGCCTTGTTGCGCGGACGCGGGTGTGGCGCGATGACGATTCTGAACCCTGCACCTGTCCGGCGTTTACCTTACTCCCTCTTGCAGATGGTAGATGTTCTCACGCCCAATGAAGTTGAAGCCAGAGTGCTCACCGGTCGAAGTCCGGACGCGCCCAGCGAGCCGGAAGCCGTTGCCCGCGAATTGATTCGGACCGGCATAAAACAGGTGGTCATGACGCTGGGTGAAAAAGGTGCGCTGATCGTAGGCGCGTCCTCCTCAACTCACATCCCCGCTGTGCGAGTATCGGCGCTGGACACCACCGGCGCAGGCGATGCCTTCAATGCCGGTCTGGCCGTGGCACTCGCTAGCGGTGCGAATCTCGAGGCCGCTGTGCAGTTCGCCGTCGCCACTGGCGCGCTGGCAGTTACAAAGGACGGCGTCATTCCTTCTTTGCCACACCGCGATAAAGTCCTGCTGTTTTACCGGCAACACGGGCTGACGCCTCCGAATTGGTTTTTGGCGGATCCGGCGGGCAGTTAGATTCCCAGCGTAGGTTCCTCCGCATGCACTGTTGAGCAACTCTTGCTCGACGAACTGTCGAGGGCCGGTTCCCATATACTGCGCAAGAGGAGCTGCACCATGAGAATGACCAGGGGGCTGTTGCTGGCTTTGATATGCGCGCCGTCCTTGCTCGTTTCAGCGCAAAACGATACAAATTCTGGGGTTCAATCGAAAATCATTGCCTTGGAGAAAGCCTGGAACCAAGCGTACAAGCTGGGGGACACGCGAGCATTGGAGGGAATCCTCGACGATCGGATTGTGCTGATTAACGACGACGGCTCTATTCAGACCAAAGCAGAATTTCTTGCCAGCGTGCACCCAGCGAAGTCCCAGGAGCAGCAGCTCGCGCCCGAATCGATGAACGTGCGTGTGTTCGGAAATACTGCCATCGCGACCGGAGTATTTCGAGCCAAGGGAGTCGAAGCTGGAAAGTCCTACGTGCGGCGGGAGCGCTTTGTTGATACCTGGGTTGATAGAGGTGGCAAATGGTCGTGCGTTGCCACGAATGCAACCCCGGTCCTCCACTGAACGATGACTGGCCTCGTTCATTTCGATGGGCTGGTGGGGTTTTGTCCTCGCCCATCGTAGAATTGTGAATACCAAGCTCGACTCAGACCGGTGCGTTTCACATCTGGGTGCGCAAAGGCTACCATGTCACAGGTTTCCGAGTATTTGTTGAGCCGGCAGCCTCGGGCGCGCTGGATGCGGGTTGATACGGCACAACTTCTCAAACGCTTTTTCTTCTGCGAGCGCGCGCTGCTGGTGAGCCAGGCGGCGTGGATCCCCGCAATCGCACCTCTCGAAATCAAAACCGGTCTGGCTCGTTTTATCTGGCAAAACGCAGAAACCGCGCACGCCCTGCGGAATCGGGTGTTCGAGCTTCGTTTTCCGAGCCGTCTGTTGGATGAGGAAGGAGCAGATCATGCGCTGATTGACCTTTTCAGTGGGGTTAAGGACTCACCTTCGGTTCCGGCATTCCTGCTAAGCGTAGGAAAGGTCCTTCTGCCGGCGCTTCGCGATTCTTACCGGGCATATCTCCATGATTCGGATTCAATAGCGGATGGTCCCACTCACCGGTTTCTTTTTCTGGCGCTTGCTGAAAAGGTGGAACAGATCAGCGCTTTCGAGCCATGGGCGGAGTTCGCACTCTCTGGAAATCCCGAGTTGCGCGAATACGCGCTCGCCTGGACGCAAGCGGTTGCGGATCGGCTTTCCCACCTGGGTGGCGTGGGAGTGGGGCCATGCCCCTCGTCGGCTGGCGAACAAGCCCTACCGGGATCAAAGAGCTACGCCATTCCCCACCGGCCAGCCAGAGACCCGCGTTTCTGGCCTTGCCGCTTCTACTGGCCGGACGTAGTCGATCCCACCTATCCCTACGGCGAAGGAATGCAACTGCAACTGCGCTCGGCCATCAGCCACCTCAATGAGGTTTGGGCGATCGAGGCTGGCGGCGCGATTTTGAGCGCCTTCGCCGATATTCTGCCGTGGGAGTGGATCCACAATTCTGCTCGCTGGACCTATGACGAATCGCGCCACTGCCGGATGGGCTATGAACGCCTGATGGCGTGGGGACTCAAGCCGGCCGAGATCCCTCTGGGTACTTACATCTATGAGAGCGCATCGAGCGAAGAACCGATCTACCTTCTGGGGATGCTCTACTTTTTTGAAACCAAAAACATCCGGCACAAACCGGCCCGCGCGCAACTCTTCCACGCCTACGGCGACGCCTTAAGCGAGCACGATATGGACTTCGATTGGGCGGACGAAACCATTCACGCCGGGTACGGTAAACATTGGCTTAAAGAGCTGTTCGCTCTTCGGGGCCAGGACTCGGCGGCTCACGATCAGGTCCGCGTTCGCTGTGAGAAGTTGGTGAGCGATTACGTGAGCAGCGCGACGGCGCAAGAAGTGACCGACCTCAAGCAGGTGGCGGGCGCTCTCATCGCCAAAGCGGCGGATCGGTTGTGATATGAACCAGACCCCGGAGCGCCTGCCAGCATGTCGTCGGGAAATCGGGCGACGCATTGCGGTGTTGACCGCCACGCTGACGCTGGTGTTCTCGGGGCTAGGCAGGACCGCGTCTCCGGCCGCATCTCAGGAAATCCCCGGCGCGAACGCAACCACCGGGGAGACGCCGGCAGCCCACCTAGGCAAGGGTTACGACGCTTTGAAGCTAGGTAGATATGACGTGGCCGTCAGCGAATTTCGCGCTGCCTTGCAGATCGACCCCCAGCTGGTTCTGCGGGCAAGATTTCCTTTGGCCGTTGCGCTTTTCGAACAACATAAATCAGATGAAGCGCGCCGGGAGTTTGAAATCGTGCAGCGTGAAGTGGGAGAGCATCCCAACGTCTTGTATTACTTGGGCAGGTTGGACTTGGAAAACCGCTCTTTTGAAAAGGCTATTAGGAATTTGAACCAGGCGGTCGTCAAGCCGCCCTTTCCCGACACCGCTTACTATCTTGGGTTTGCTTACTTCAAACAGGGTGATCTGGCCGCCGCTGAGAAGTGGCTGAAGGAGGCTGCTCAGCTCAATCCGCGAGACGCTCGCATCCCGTATCAGCTGGGCCTCGTGTATCGCCAACAAGGGCACGAGGAGGAAGCGAAGAAGGCCTTAGAACTGTCCGAGGAGCTTCGCCGACGTGACGACCGCGAAGGCAGGCTGAGAGTTGAATGCGGGCAAAAGCTGGACCAGGGTCTCCCTGAGGAGGCGCGCACGATTTGCGAACAGTTGTATGATCCCGACAACGCCGAAAAATTGACCGCGCTGGGAACGATCTATGGCCAGCATGGTGACTTGGAAGCAGCGCTGAAGCCCTTGCGTCGGGCCGCGGAGTTGGCCCCGGAATCGCCCCAAATGCAATACAATCTCGCGCTGACCTATTACCAGCTCAACCGGTTCGAAGAAGCGCGCAGGCCCTTGGCCAATTCCATCCAACGATGGCCTGACTTATTTCAACTGAACGCCCTTTACGGAGCCGTCCTGTCAAAGCTGGGTGAGGACCTTGCCGCCTATCAGGCGCTCCGCCACGCACACCAACTCAACCCGCAGGAGTCGGGCACGGTGGACCTGCTCTACATCGCCACCCTCGGGCTGGCGCGGAAGAGCCAGGCAGCCCGTCAATATTCCGATTCACTTCGTTATTTCCTGGAAGCCGAAAAGCTACACCCTCAAGATCCGGAGCCTCACGGGCGTATGGCCGAAATCTATACCCTTACCGGTCGTCCTGCTGAAGCAATGGCAGAAAAGAGGAAAGCTGAGCGACTGCTAAAGGGCATCGGCAAAGTCCAATAAATTGCGGTCCACACCGAATCGAAAGTCGTTACAACAGCATCCCTGCAATCGAAGCTGACATCAGGTTTGCCATTGTGCCAGCCAGCATGGCGCGAATGCCGAGCCGGGCGAGTTCGCCTTTCTTGTTTGGCGCCAGGGCGCCAATGCCACCGATCTGGATTCCGATCGAGCTCAGGTTAGCAAATCCACAAAGTGCGAACGTTGCGATTGTGAACGACCGCGGATCGAGCACCGCCCGTTGTGGACCCAACATCGAAAATGCCACCAATTCGTTCAGCACCATGCGTGTGCCGAGCAGGTTGCCGACAATCGGACAGTCGTGCCATGGAATACCGATGACCCATGCCACCGGTGCGAACAAGACTCCAAAAATCTTCTCCAAGCTTTCAGGAAACCAGAAGATGCCACGGCTACCCAGCCAGTTGTGGATTCCGCCCATGACGCCATTGGTGAGCGCAATCAGGGCGAGAAAAGAAATCAGCATCGCGGCGATGTTCAGCGCCAAGTGCAAGCCGTCGGTTGTGCCACGCGCGACGGCGCCGAGTAGATTCTCTTCTTTCTCTGTTCTTTCTTCGTCTTCGCTCATGACGACGCGTCCGGCGGTTTTCGGCTTCTCGGTCTCGGGAACAAGCATCTTCGCCATCAGCAGCGTGCCCGGCGCAGTCATAATCACCGCGCTAAGCAGATGTTTGGGCTCGATGCCAAACGCGATATAGGCAGCCATGATTCCGCCCGACACATGCGCCATACCGCTGGTCATAACGGTCATAAGTTCGGAACGGGTCAGATCCGGCAGGAATGGCCGAATGGTCAGCGGAGCTTCCGTCTGGCCCATAAAGATGCTGGCGGCGACATTGAGCGATTCAGCGCCGCTGGCACCCATGACTCGTGTCATCACCCAGGCCGCGATCTTGATGATGAACTGCATAATCCCGTAGTGGTAGAGCACCGCAAAGAATGCAGCGATAAAAATGATCGTCGGGAGCACCTGAAACGCGAAATAAAATCCCAGGTGCGAACCCTGTTTGCCCAGTTCGCCAAACACGAACTGCGATCCGGCGAAGGCGTAACTCAGGAGACGGTTCACCACGTCGCCGGCTTTCTGGAAGGCCTGACGCCCCGCATCGATGCGCAACACGAATACGGCGAACACGAATTGCAATCCCAGACCCCAGGCAACTGTTTTCAAGCGTATGGCATGACGGTTGGTGGAGAAGGCATAGGCTAGTCCTAGCATAGTCACCAGCCCGAGAATTCCTGTGAAGCGTCCCATTCAGTTTTTTTCTCCAGGCTTCGCGATCACGCGATGGATGAGTGGCCGTTTCTCTGCTGATGGGCTATCGGCAATCCGGTAGCTCTCTTGCAAAAGTTGCTCCGCGCGCGCCGCGCGGGCCTTGGAATTGTAGTGGATGGTGGCCAACACCTCTCCTGCCGCAACCCGATCATCGACTTTCTTGTGCAGAACGATTCCCACGGCCGGGTCCACGGAGTCTTCTTTGCGCTCGCGTCCCCCGCCCAGAATGACGCAAGCCGTGCCGAACTGCTCGCACTGCAGCGATGTTAAATATCCTCCTCGCGCACTGCGAACCTTCAGGGTGTGTTGCGCCTGAGGCAGCCGCTTCGGATCATCCAGAGTTCGCAGATCGCCTCCCTGCATCTCCACCATCTGCGCGAATTTCTCCAGCGCCTTGCCCGAAGAAAGTAATTCTGCTGCCCGTTGTTTTCCGGCCGCGACGGTCGTCGAAACATTACCCAAATACAGCATCCATCCAGCGAGTTCCAAGCACAATTGTTGTAAATCGTCTGGTCCGCCGCCACGCAAGACTTCAATAACCTCGACAACCTCTAGCGCATTGCCAACCATATTGCCAAGGGGCTGATCCATATCCGTGATGAGGGCGACCATCTTCTTGTCCATACGTTCCCCGGTTTCGACCATGAGATCCGCGAGGAACGCGGCATCCTCTTCTTTCTTCATGAAAGCGCCAGAGCCAGTCTTTACGTCAAGCACCAGCGCGTCGACACCCTCGGCTAGCTTCTTGCTCATGATAGAAGCGCAAATCAGGTAGGGGCTCTCCACGGTGCTGGTGACATCGCGCAGGGCATAAAGTTTGCGATCGGCGGGGGCGATTTCAGCTGTCTGCCCGATCATGGAGCATCCGCAAGCTTCGAGCACGTGGCGGAAACGTTCCACCGAAAGATTTACATTGAAGCCGGGAATGGCTTCGAGCTTGTCCAGCGTACCTCCGGTATGTCCAAGGCCGCGACCGCTGATCATGGGAACGACGAGGCCCGCAGCGGCCACCAAAGGCGCCAATATCAAAGAGGTTTTGTCGCCTACGCCGCCTGTCGAGTGCTTGTCCACCTTTCTTGCGGGAAGAGAAGAAAGATCCAGCACTTCGCCCGAGCGCAGCATAGCATCAGTCAGCGCGGCCGTTTCGGCGCGTGTCATGCCACGCAAGACAACTGCCATCAGCCAGGCCGCGACCTGATAATCAGGAATCTCGGCGCGAGTATAAGCTGCCACAAAAAACTCAATCTCGGCGGCTGACAACTCGCCGTTATCCCGCTTCTTACGGATCAGGTCAACGGCACGGTACGCTGTCGGAGGAGAATTCGGCGGCTGGCTCACTGTAAACGGAATCCTTCCGGAAGAAGATCCGTAATGTGGGCCTGCTTCGGACCATTTTTGCCTTGAAAAAAGACCATGGCGTCCGGCCCGAACTCGTAGATCACCTGACGGCACGCGCCGCACGGCGAGCACGGAACTCCGTGGTCATTGGTCACAGCTACCGCGCGAATTTCAATCTTGGGTCCAAGTTGCGCGACCGCCGCAAAAATCGCAGTGCGCTCGGCGCAGTTCGTCATGCCGTAGGAGGCGTTCTCCACGTTACATCCGACGAAGGTCTCGCCCGACGCCGTAAGGATCGCCGCCCCGACCCGGAATTTCGAGTAAGGCGCATAGGCGTTCTTCATGGCTTTGCGCGCGGATCGCAACAACCCCTCGCGCATGGCGGCTGGAACAGTTTGTTTCTGCATAAACCAAAAAAAATCGGACGTAAATCGACAAATCGTGCGCCATTGTAAACCCTTGCCACTGACGGTGGCGCTTTTTGTAAGAAGTATTTGAGAGAGGCTGCTCGAGTCGTCAGCCGGCACGCCCGCGTTGTAAGATTCAACCTCTATGGCTGAAAGGGCCGACCGGAGGCCCAAACATCGGCATTGACGCCTCCGGCGGTATTCACTCGGCACCAGACGCCCTGGCCATGATTGCCGCCGGGGCCACGCGGGTACGAGCAGCGGTGTGGCCATCGTCCGCGAACGGCGGCAAGCAGGCTAGGATTGTTCTTGGAGCGCCTCATTCGCAGATCGAACCGATTCTTGCAAGCTGGCGACGTTCGTGAATAGAGTGCGCAGCTTTTCTCCATCTAACTTTCCACTCGTGCGTACACCATTGCAGATGTCGAGTCCGAAAGCGCCGACTTCATCAACCGCCTGACCGACGTTCTCGGGATTCAGGCCACCCGCGAGAAAAAGTGGAACGCCGATGAGCTCACGAATCTGCCGACTCAAAGCCCAGTTGTGTTTGCGTCCGGTTCCGCCAAGCTCTTTCTTGGTAAGCTTCGGATTCCCAGAATCGACCAGAATGGCGTCAACGTGCGGCGCGACTTCAGCCGCCTCTTCCACAGATTCCGGACCAGTCACATGAACCACCTGAACAATCGAAATTCCAGGAAGTGCCCGGCGCAGGTCCGCGTAGGAGCCTCGCACCAGGCGATCCACGATTTGGACAACGTTCGTTCCGCAACGTCGCTGCTGCGCAATAATGGCTTCGCTATCTTGCAGAGAGGTTAGAAGAAACGACGCAATCGGCGGCGGCACGCGGGCTGCGATGTTCGCGATTTGTTCTTCCGAAATCACTCCGGGGCCGCTGGGCATGGCGGAGACTAGTCCCACCGCAGAGGCTCCGCATTGAATTGCAAGCATGGCTTCATCCGCGGTTGAAATACAGCAAATCTTAATTCGTGGTCTCAGGGTGGCTTGCACACTCAGCATTATGCGACGAACGGCCGGTGGAAACTAGCGGGCCGGGCGGGCCGGGATGACGATTGCTTTTGTCCAGGCCTGGGGCTAGCATGGTTCGGTCGTTCAGGTTCGCACACCAAGCAACTTTCCCTTGATTCAAGGAGGACCGTATGGGCATCGCAATTTCCCCGTTTCAAATAGATCCGCGGGTCGCGGATTACATCGACAAACCCCGAAAAATGTTGATCAACGGCAAGTGGGTGAATGCCGCTTCCGGCAAGACTTTTCCTAGCTACAACCCTGCCACGGGAGAAGTTCTGGCACAAGTGGCGGAAGCCGACCGCGAAGATATTAATCAGGCTGTTAAGGCCGCGCGCAAGGCCTTCGACCAGGGCCCGTGGCGCCGTATGACCGCGTCCGAACGTGGACGGCTGGTTTGGAAACTTGCTGATCTGCTGGACAAAAATATCGAGGAGTTTGCCTACCTCGAGTCGCTCGACAATGGCAAGCCTCTCACTATCGCGAAGGCCGCAGATGTTCCCTTGACTGTCGATTTGTTTCGCTACATGGCGGGCTGGGCGACCAAAATCGAGGGTAACACCATTCCGATTTCGGTTCCTTATACGCCGGGCGCCAAGTATTTGGCCTATACGCTAAAGGAGCCTGTCGGGGTAGTCGGACAAATTATTCCCTGGAATTTCCCGCTGCTTATGGCGGCTTGGAAACTGGGCCCGGCGCTGGCAACGGGGTGCACCGTCGTGCTCAAGCCGGCAGAGCAGACACCACTTTCCGCCTTGCGTCTCGGCGAACTGATCATGGAAGCTGGGTTTCCCGACGGTGTGGTGAACATTGTTCCGGGGTATGGCGAGACCGCGGGGGCTGCGCTGGCCGCTCATCCCGACGTGGACAAAATCGCGTTCACCGGTTCGACCGAAGTCGGCAAGTTAATTGTCCATGCGGCTACTGGAAACCTGAAGAAAGTTTCGCTTGAACTAGGCGGCAAGTCCCCGAACGTGGTGTTCAAGGATGCCGATCTGGACGCCGCGATTCCCGGTTCCGCAAGCGCAATTTTCTTCAATCATGGCCAGTGCTGCTGCGCCGGATCGCGTCTCTACGTCGAAAAGCCGATTTTCGACCGTGTCGTCGAAGGTGTGGCCGAACACGCCAAGAAAATCAAAGTAGGTGCCGGCCTTGATCCGGAAACGCAGATGGGGCCCCTGGTTTCAGAAGAGCAATTGAACCGGGTGTGCAGCTATCTGGAGTCCGGATTCTCCCAGGGCGCTACCGCTTTGAGCGGCGGCCACAAGGCGGCGGATAAGGGGTACTTTGTCGAACCGACCGTGCTCGTGAACACCCGCGAAGACATGAAGGTTGTTCAGGAGGAAATCTTCGGGCCGGTCGTGACCGCCATGCCTTTTGAGGACCCGGAGGAAATTGTCCTTCGTTCGAACGACAGCGACTACGGCTTGGCTGCTGCGGTGTGGACGCGGGACATCAGCAAGGCCCATCGTATGGCCGAGCATCTCCGGGCTGGCACTGTCTGGATTAACTGTTACAACATCTTCGACGCGGCTCTGCCATTCGGAGGATACAAACAGTCCGGATGGGGTCGCGAGATGGGGCACGACGTCCTGCAGCTCTACACTCAAACTAAGGCAGTCTGCACCAGGTTGGCGTAGGGATCCTGGAATCCAGCAAGAGGACGGCGGGTCTTGTCTGCCGTCCTCTGATTTTCTTTCTTCGTGATCGTTCGCCCCGAACGACCTACTTCTCCATCAGCAGGACCTTGTCAGTATTATCAACTTCGGTCAATTTCACCTCAATCACTTCGTTTGCGGTGGTCTGAACGTGGCGTCCCACGAAGCTGGCCTCGACTGGGAGCTCGCGATGTCCGCGATCAATGAGCACACACAATTGAACCTTTCGCGGCCTGCCTTGGGAAAAAAGAGCATCCATCGCCGCTCTCGTCGTACGGCCGGTAAACAGAACATCATCTACCAGAACAATGTTCTTATCTTCGATCGAAAAACCAATCTCTTTTTCCAGCACCACGGGCTTCGGGCCCAGCGTCGAGAGGTCATCGCGATAGAAGGTAATATCCAGCGTACCCACAGGAACCTTCGCGTTCTCAATGCGTGCGACAATCTTGCCAAGCCGCTCAGCTATGGGCACGCCGCGACGGCGGATACCGACCAATCCAAGCGCATCCACGCCACCGTTTTTTTCTACGATCTCGTATGCCAACCGTACCAGTGTCCGTTCAATTTCGGATGCGGACATCAACTGGGCCTTCTGGCGAAGGGCCATCTTGCGGGAGGGGTTCTTGGCGTTCATCGTCGGGTGTGCCTCGTCCTTGACGTGTAGTTTAGTTGAACTCGGCCTTTCACTGTATTCAACGCTGCTCGTTCGGGTCAAGCAGAGTGTTTCAAGCGGCTGTTTTCGCCAAACTCTTCCTGAGCCAGGTTCGCAATCAAGAATCTAGCGGCTTGGCTCCTCGACTGGCGCCGAGGCCTGCGCTGCACCCTTTGGATTGTGGGGGCAGTCAGTTTTCACGATCCGAATTAAACTGCTATGCTCATTTCGAAGCGCCCGCAAATCGAAAGGCTCCGTCAGCGCCGCGCCTTCCGCGGGTAGAACACCGACAGCCTGATTTCTTCCCCATGCTTTGGCGCGGTAAAGAGCCCAGTCTGCCAGTTCAATCACTTCCTCCGCGCAAATGGCCTCGAAGGCATCACGGCTCCATGGGTAAGGTGTCCAGCCGATCGAGCAAGTTGTTCGTACCCCGATCCCGTGCCCGAGGTTGAAGGGTTGGGAGGCCAATACTTCGAGAATGCGGCTGCAAAAGGCGGGAATTCCTAAGGGGTCTGAGCAACGCGTCATTATCAAGAACTCTTCGCCGCCCCAACGAACCAGCACATCCGATTTACGCACGACGGTCAAGAGCCGTTCCGCCACCCGTTGCAAAAGTCTATCGCCAGCGGGGTGGCCGTAAAGGTCGTTTACCTGTTTAAAAAAATCCATGTCCACCATTATGAAGACAAGATCTCGATGATCTGCGCCGTGAACTTCATGGCTGTTCTTGCGCTGGTAGTTTCGCAGTACTTGCCCAGCCTCGGCCGCGAGAATTTCTTCCAGATAACGCCTATTCCAGGCACCGGTCAGAACGTCAGTGAACGAGATTTCCTGAAGCTCGAGGTTTTTTCGTTGGAGTTCCAGGCTGTGCCATCGCAGAGACTGTTCTTTGTTCTCCAGTTCGTTCTTCAGACTGTACATTTCATCCAGATTCTCTCGTGACAGGTTAAGCAGGCTAAGCAACTTTCTGTCCAACAGGTGCTGCTTGAGAAACACCAGGGCGCCCAGCACAATCATTACGGCCACGGTCAGAACCAAACGGTACGTGCGAACCGCCTGCGGCGCGTGTCCGCCGAACACCGCCCACGCCACCGTGAGTGGTGTGGAGAAAACCGCGAGCATCGCCAGGCGCGCAGTCCATATGCCGTGACCCTTCATGGGCGCATTTTCCCTCGGCTGCATCGGCAATGTTTTGCGCGCCCTCAGCCCAACTCCGGCAAACCATGCCATGGCAGCAACCAGCGGAACATCGTAAAGACTGCCGGTGTAGTAAAGATGGGCGTCTATGGCTGCACTGGCCAGGGTGGAACCGATGCCGTAAAGAAGTGCCGCCCCAAAGAACTGAGCATAGATCCCTCGCCACGGGTCCGCACTCTTCCGCCACACCAAGACGAGCGCCAGAATCAGCACCATCTGCTCGACGGCATAAAGCACGTCGAAACTTCGGCCGTATGTAGCTTCGATGAAGTAAACGTATTGCCACGGAATAACGATGAAGAGATAAAGATAAAGCCACCAGGTGAGCAGCAAAAAGAAATCGAGAGGTCCCCCGCGCACCGACAAGTCGTCTTGCTGGATGTGCGGCCGGACGGCCGCTGCAGCCATGATGGGAACGATGTGCAAGAACAGGATCACATCGCCGACGAATGGGTTAGGCACTTCCTCACGCCCCAGTACTTCAAAATAGGTCCACAGCGCCTGTGCACAAAGCCACATGCCGAAGCCAATCGACATCAGTAACCAAAAGAATCTTGCCTTCTTATGAGCAATCGCGACATTCGGGAGAACGGACAGTGTGCAGCAGGCCAACAGGACGCATTGCGTCAGGTCGCCAAAGGCGGTGAGCCCAAAACTCCGCGGCACCACCAGAGACACCAAGATGTATACGCACACGACCGCGCACACCACGGCTGTCCACTTCCTGGCGTACTGAACCGGAACAAGCCTCACGGTAGTGATTGTATGTTTGGAGCGAGGAGCGTCAGTGTTACGGGAGTAACCCAGATAGTGCCAGAACCCACTTTTAGCCAATTTAGCGATAATGAGTTATGAAAGTGAAGCTGTAAGCCGCTGCACGAATCGGTAAACATCCAAGTAGGAGTTATAGAGAGGCACCGGAGCAACCCGGAGAATGTCAGGGTGGCGCCAGTCGGCAATTACTCCTTGTGCGGCAAGTCGTTCGCACAAAGACTGGCCGTGGCGCAGGATTCGTAGCGAAAGTTGGGCACCACGTCGCTCTGGTTCGCGCGGGCTAATGATCGAGAAAATCGGCGAGGAGTGCTGGCCAAGCAAAAACTCCAAGTAGCCCGTCAGTGCAACACTCCTCTGCCGTACGCGGTCCATGCCCGCCTCGCTAAAAATTTCCATCGACGCGCGCAATGCAGCCAGGGCAAGAATCGGGGGGTTGCTCAACTGCCAGCCCTCAGCTCCTGCCATGGGTTGGAAGTCAGGGCCCATTTCAAATCTCGTTTGTTCATCATGGCCCCACCACCCCGCAAAACGCGGCAGGTTCCAGGCATTCGAGTGCCGCTCGTGGACAAAACAGCCTCCCGCGCAGCCGGGACCGCCATTCAAATATTTGTAGCCGCACCACACCGCAAAATCCGGACCCCACTCATGGAGTTTCAAAAGCAAGTTTCCGGCAGCATGAGCGAGATCAAAGCCCACGACGCACCCTCGCGCTTGCCCGCTTCGCGCAATGGCTGCCATGTCAAACCCCTGACCCGTGGCGTAGTTCACTCCTCCCAACAAAATCAGAGCGATGGAGCTACCGTCACGTTCAATGGTCGATGTGACATCTTCGTCGCGGATGCACTCTTCACCCGGGCGCGGCTTCAATTCGATCAGTGAAGAGGCAGGACCGAATCCATGAAAATGCATCTGCGACGTAACCGCATATCGGTCCGATGGGAATGCGCCGTGCTCGATCAGAATCTTGTGCCGCTTTGCGGTTGGTCGGTAAAACGAAACCATCATCAGGTGAAGATTCACCGTGAGCGAATTCATCACCACGACTTCTCCCAGCTTTGCTCCCACGAGCATAGCCGTTTGTTCAGTCAGTAGCCGGTGGTAGGGCATCCACGGGTTCCGGGCTCGGAAGTGGGCGTCAACTCCAAGTTGCGCCCAGTCCTGCAGCTCCTGCTCAATGTAATCTTTTGTTCGTTTTGGCTGCAGGCCAAGCGAGTGGCCGCCAAAATATAGGCAGTCGTCCCCTGCTGCCGTCTGCGGAAATGAAAAACGCTCGCGATAGATCGCCAGAGGATCACGAGCGTCCATCGCTCGCGCGTAGTCGTCGGTGTCCTCAAAGGTCATGCGATTCACTGCTCCTGCTCCAAGGGAGTAAGTTGCGTCGTGATGAGGCGCCCTGCTTTGGCCCAGTCGAGATCCTCAATGCGTCCAATATGATCACAAATTTCCGACAAGATACGGTCCTGAATCGCTCCCCGCGCAAGGGCAACCGAGTATGGAATTCGATGAAACGTCACCATCGCATACTTTGGCACGAACTGGCGGGGATGCCGCGCCTCCAGGGCCAGCTCAACCTGCTTTCTGAAAAGAAATCGCGGATCCGCGACACGGTCCCTCATCTCAGCAAAGTTTTCGATGGCCAGATCGGCGATCGCGTCGGTATTGATCTTGCGCTTTTGATCAAATTCCTTAAACACGCGCGGCCAGTCTAGGCCATGACGGTCCAGCAGTTCCAAGAGCTGCGTGCAGTCTTCGAAGCCGCAATTAAGCCCTTGCCCGAAGAACGGAACAATGGCATGGGCCGCATCACCCAGAAGAAGAGACTTGCCTTCCACGTACCACGGCGAGCATTTGATCGTGACCATCGTTCCCGTAGGGTTTGTGAAGTAATTATCCGTGAGATGGGGTGTCAGTGGAACTACATCAGGAAAGCGACCCTCGAAAAACTTAACCACATCCCAGTGCCTTGTCAGCGTGGCAAAACTGTCCGGTCCCTCGAAGGGCAGAAACAAGATACAGGCAAACGTGCCGTCAACATTGGGCAACGCGATCAGCATGAAGCTGCCACGAGGCCAAATGTGCAGCGCATGCTTCTCCAAAGCATGGCCGCCATTGAGCTTCGACGGAATGGTGAGCTCTTTATAGCCGTAATCGAGGTATTGCTGAGAAAAGTTGAATCGATTAAGTTTCAACATCTCGTGGCGAATGGCCGAAGCCGAGCCGTCGCATCCGATCACAACGTTGGACTCCAGGGTTGTTTCTTGACGCGACTCTTCATGGCGCAACCGGAGCGCGCCACTTTTCAATTCAAATCCGATGCAGCGCTGATCAAAGTGAATGGCTGCGCCTTGCACTTCAGCTGCATTCATCAACGCGACATTCAATTCAGCGCGCGAGATCGAGTTGATGACTTCTGCTTCGTCCTTGCCGTAGGGCTGAAAAGTTAGTTCCCCAGCGATCGAATGCATCATCCGTCCTTTCATGGGAATGATGAGGTTGCGCAGAGAGTCCCACAGGCCAGCTGTCTGCAAGGCATGAATGCCGCGTGTAGACAGCGCGAGATTGATGGATCGTCCAGCCTCGATGCGAACGCGACGCATGTCCGGACGGCGCTCATAGATCTCGACCCGGAATCCTCGCTTCGCCAAGGAGAGGCCTAGCAGCGGGCCGTTAAGTCCAGCGCCGATAATTGTGATGGTTTGGGGCCTACTAAGCATTCGCAGGAGTGAGTATTACAGAAGTTCAACTCAAATGTTGGGGTTACTCCGTCAGCAAAGTCCTCGCTTCCCACAATTCAGGAAAAAACTTCTTGTCCAACGTGTGCTTCAGATAGGATGCCCCGGCACTTCCGCCCGTGCCCATTCGAATTCCGATAATGCGTTCGACCAGCTGAATGTGTCGTAAACGCCAACTCACCACTAGTTCGTCAAATTCCGTCAGGCGCTCACACACGTCAATCCAGTAACGGTAGTGTTGCTCATTTTTGTAGAGGGACAGAATAGCGCGAGAGCGAGTTTCGAATTCCTGTTCTTCCGATGCCCCCGGCTCCGGAGCCGGAAGTGTTCCCATCGCCTGTAAGGCTTCGAAGAAAACGTGGTGTAGTGATGGTTCGCGCAGCCTGCGTTCGAGCCGCCGATGAGCTTCCGGAGTGGGCTTGTGGTAAGCAAGCATCTTAGCGTCTTTTAGACCGCACAAGAACTCCAACTCACGAAATTGCTCAGACTGAAATCCGCTCGCCGGCTCCAGCTTGTCGCGAAACGCCAGAAAGTGCGTGGGCAACATAGTTTCGAGAATGGTGAACTGCTCCACCAGTACTCGTGTGATTTCTGTACAGCGTCGCAACAGTCGCGCCGCCTCGTACACTTCGTCTCGCGACTCGGGATTCGCACTGGCCCGTTGCAGATTCGCAACTACCGCGTCCAAGTCGTGGAGCAACTCCTTAAACCACAATTCGTAGGTCTGATGCACGATGATGAAGAGCAGCTCATCGTGATGGGGCGGCGAAGATTGAGGATGCTGCAAATCCAGCAACTCTGCAACCTCAAGGTAGGAGCTGTAGCTGAGTCGCTCCGAGTGACCGGCCGACAAACCCCCTTCCTGGGTCAATGCGTCATTATCCCCACGCGCATCCGCCCCTAATTCCAAGCGGAGAAATTGTTTTGCGTTACCGCCTAGCAACTGGGCCTTCGCACGACCGGATAGATGACTTTCGCGGATCAGCGTGCCGACGTGCTCTTCCCCAAGGGGAAACGGATAATCCGAACCAAGCAGGACCCGCTCAGCACTCATCGTACACACCAGGAATTGCAATGTGGGTTCGTCAAAGACGACGGAGTCAACATAGAAACGATTCAGATAATGGCGTGGTGGAAATTGGCAAGCCCCTCGCGCTACTCGATGATGGTGCCAAGCGTTCTCCAGCCGACCCAGCAGAAAGGAAAAACTCCCACCACCATGCGCAAAACAGATCCGTAATGTCGAAGGGAGCCTGTCGAAAGCTCCGCTTAAAATCAGCGCCACCAGCGACAGTTGAGTCTCGGCCGGCATGCCCACGGTCCAGGGCATCATGTAGTTCGGCATGCGCTGCTGGCCCATCATGTCCCACGGATGGACCAAGACGGCAGCGCCTTCATCGGCACAATGATGAAGGAAGGTCACCATGCCGGGATCATCCAGGTTCTTTTCCGCAACGTGATTTCCGATCTGCACTCCGAGATGTCCTGCGCGCATGCAGCGGCTCAGTTCTTTGCACGCTGCGTCAATATCCTGCAGAGGCACCTGGCACAACGATTTCAACCTGCCTTTCCCTTGGCTGCAAAGTTCGAGCGCCGCATCGTTAAACAATTGCGCGGATTGCAACGCATGTTGCAACGGACGCTCATACGCAAACAGCACGGGCGTCGCCGAGATCACTTGCAGGTCGACGCCATCGCGGTCCATTTCCTGGAGTCGTACCTCCGGGTCCCAGCAAGCCGAATAAATATGGCGAAAAAAACGATCGCCCACCATGATGTCCGCTTTGCCTGCCTCTGTGTGCTTGATCCAAGGCCAGTTTGGCGTGCCGAAGCGCTGAGCAAAGTCAGGCCAGGAACGGGGAAAGAAATGGTTATGTATGTCTATCGCCTGCATTTTATCTGCCGGGATGAACCGTGCCACAGCGTTTGCATTTGCGCAGAGTTTCGTTGTTGTAGAACTGATCAAACAGCGGCGGCAGGTCGCGCACTATACTCTTCAGTTTCACCTCCGCGCGGTGCAGCAACTGGTGGCAGTTCGGGCAATACCATTCGAAACCGTCAAGAGCTCCTTCGGGGCGCGGCATCTCGACGACGACGCCGATACTTCCCGCCTGTCGCTGCGGCGAGTGCCGCGTGTGTTTTGGCAGCAGGAAGACGCCGCCTTCATGGACTGGAATTTCCAGCGGGGGGTTGCCCGGCGCTTCCATCACGCGAATAAAGATATTCCCTTTCAGCTGATAAAAGAATTCCTCGGTCGGGTCGTCATGGTAATCTCGCCGCTGATTTGGTCCACCCACAACGGTCACCATCATCTCTCCGTCTTCCCAAACCTGAGCATTACCGACCGGCGGCTTGAATTTTGCCTTGTTCTCTTCAATCCAGGTTTGAAGATTGAATGCCTTCAGAGTTTTTATGGATGGCATCTACGCCTCCTGTCTCACTGGCTTGTAAGCCATGGCTCTAATCTCGATCAGCAAGTGCGGATGCGGTAACTGATGCACGGCAACCGTCGTGCGCGTTGGACCCTCATGGCCAAAATATTCGCCGTACACTTCGTTATACCCAGCGAAGTCGTTCATGTTCACCAGGTAAGCTGAAATCTCAACCACGTCTTGCAGTTGGGCTCCTTCACTTTGCAGAATATCGCGGATGTTCTCGATAACGGCGCGAGTCTGTATACGGATATCGAGCCGGCTCGTGCCGAACTCGTCCACCTCCGTCCCGGCGATTGTGTTGTCCGGCCGGCGCGCGCTTGTGCCCGAGACAAAAAGAAAGTCGCCCGCACGTTTGATGTGAGGAAACTTGCCCCGCGGCTTGGCTTTTCCCTCTACAACTTTGCCTCGCATCCCGCTCCTACTTGGTAACTCAGTCCAGCCGATACTTAGCGCACTACAACCGAATGCAAATATTGTTCAGCGCAGAGTAGAAATTCAGCGAGTGCATACCACCTTCGCGGCCGATGCCGGACAGCCCAACGCCACCGAACGGCGTTCGCAAATCACGAAGATACCAGCAATTCACCCACGTGATCCCCACATTCATCTTCTGCGCCACCCGATGCCCACACGTGAGATTGGTTGTCCAGATCGACGCCGCCAATCCGTATTTCGTGTCATTTGCCATAGCAACCGCTTCGTCTTCCGAGTCAAATGGCGTGATATGGCACACCGGGCCGAAGATTTCTTCTTTCATGCAGCGTGCTGACTCTGGCAGCCCAGTATAGATCGTCGGCTGCACGTAGAATCCGTTATCGCGAGCATCTCCAAATTGAGGAACACCCCCGCCCACCACCACGGCTGCTCCTTCTTCCCGTGCCAGGCGGTAGTAAAAAACCACTTTGTCGCGATGCTGGGCGGAGATGAGCGGCCCCATGTCGGTATCTTTATCCATCGGCCACCCGGGATGAAGGCTTTCCGCTTTGCGCTTCAAGGCCGCGACAAACCGATCGAAGATCCCACGTTCTACATAAATACGCTCGGCGCACAGGCAAACTTGTCCCGTATTTAGAAATATGGCGTCACTCAGCCCGTTTATCGCCTCGTCAAATTCGCAATCCGCGAACACGATTGCGGCATTTTTGCCCCCGAGTTCAAACGAGACTGGCTTCACCGAGGAGGCAACCGTCTTCATGATTTCCGCGCCCGTTCGCGATTCACCGGTGAATGTAATTGCGTTCACATCAGGATGGCGCGTCAAAAATTCTCCTGCCGACCCTGACCCCAAGCCATGAACCACGTTATAGACTCCGTTCGGAATTCCAGCGTCATGCATGGCCTCCGCCAGCAACGTCGCGGTGGCTGGAGTTTCTTCCGAGGGCTTAACGACCACCGTGTTCCCGCAAGCCAACGCAGGCGCGACTTTCCAGGTGAGCAGAAGCAGAGGAAGGTTCCACGGCGTAATGACTCCAATCACGCCCAGCGGCTTGCGCACAGCGTAATTCAGAGCGCTCTTTCCGTCGGAAGTTTCAGTCTGAAACGATTCCAATCCCGCCATCTTGACGAGATCGGCAAAGACTCGAAAATTTGCTGCCGCGCGCGGTACGTCCAACTTGGATGCCAAGCTCACCGGCTTCCCGGTGTCTGTGACTTCTGCTTTCACGAGACAATCAAATCGCGACTCAATTGCGGTACCGACCCTATGCAGTCGCTCTGCTCGGTCGCGCACACTCAGACTGCCCCATTCCGCGTTCAACGCGCTTCGGGCCGCGCCGACCGCTTCATCGACTTGACCCTCGTCGGCTTCCGCAACCTCCGCAATCACCGTACCATCCGCAGGATTCACATCCGCGAACTGTTGCTTCCCGCGCACGAATTGGCCATCAATGTAGTTCAGGATTGATTTCACGAAGGCTTCCTGCGGTGTGACGTGACCGCCATCGACAGAATCGTATGGCACTGAAAAACAGAGACGGCGCATGATTCGCAGCGTCTCTCGATTCTCGCCCGAATCGTAGCAGTGTGCCACAGCCGGAGGCAATCCCGGCGATTAGCCTTTTAGCCATTGCGCTGTCGCAAGTAACGCGGTAGAGCATCGCCCCAGGTCGGCATTTCGATTCTCAAACGCCGCAAACTTTCCGGGGAAAGCACCGAATACGCAGGGCGCGGTGCCGGCCGCGCCATTTGCTGGCTACTTACCGGACGCACGGCCGTCGCGAGGCCGGCGTGCTGCACGATTGCGGATGCAAATTCAAACCAGGTGCACTCGCCCGTGTTCGTCACGTGGACAATTCCGCTCGCACTTTCGCAACATAGCCGGATGATCGCGCGTGCTAAGTCCACTGTGTAGCTAGGACAACCGCGCTGATCATTCACAACGTCAAGCGTCGGGCGGCTTGCCGCCAGCTTCAAAATCGTTTCCGGAAAGCACTTGCCGCCCACGCCAAATAGCCAGGAAGTCCGTACGATACAACTCTCGGGCATCAACTCGAGCAGTTTGATCTCTGCTTCGGCCTTTGATTGCCCGTAAACGCTCTGAGGATGTCGCGCATCATTGGTTTCATAAGGCGACGTTTTCTTTCCATCGAAAACGTAATCCGAGCTAAGAAACAGCAACTTGGCCCCAGTTTTCTTTGCGGCCTCCGCCACGTTTGCCGCGCCATCGCGATTTACCGTAAATGCCAAATCTGGATTATTCTCGCAGCCATCGACATCAGTGTATGCCGCCGCCAGGACAATCCACTCCGGTTCCGTCTCCTCCGCGATGACCCGCACCGCAGATGCATCGCGTATATCGACATCTCGCGAACTATAACCAACTACGGCGTCGCCGCTCCATTCGCGCATGAGCGCCTTACCCAGAAGGCCAGAAGCACCGAAAATCGCGACTCGCATTTAGGAATGTCCTAACGCTACTCGAAGGTTTCAGCATTGCGAAAGGCAACGCCGCGTTGGTCCTTCGCTGAGACTTGGGCTTCGCCCTGCAATTCCCAGTTGATTTTCAGATCGGAATCGTTCCAGGCAAGCGTCCGTTCGTATTCCGGTGCGTAGTAATCGGTGGCTTTGTACAGCACATGCGCCTTCTCGGTTGTCACCAGAAATCCGTGGGCGAAGCCCGCGGGAATCCACAGCATGCGCTTGTTCTCGTCAGAAAGCCGCACGGCCTCCCATTGCCCAAAGCTCGGGGAACTTCTGCGAAGGTCTACAGCAACATCCAGAACTTCGCCTTCGGCCACCCGCACAAGTTTTCCCTGCGCTTGCTTTATCTGATAGTGCAGACCGCGCAACACATTGCGATGCGAACAGGAATGATTGTCCTGTACGAATCGTTCCTGAATTCCCGCTTCGGCCATTGCTTGCTGATTGTAGCTCTCGAAGAAAAAGCCTCGATCGTCGCTGAAAACGCGCGGTTCAAGAAGGAATACTCCTGGCAGCGAAACCGGAATTGTCTTGATATTGTCCATCGAGCAGGCTAGCCCCGCTTACATCCAAGTCAGAATACTTTCTCTCGTAGCAGTTGCAGAAGGTAAGAGCCGTAACCGTTGTTCGGCATGGACTGTCCAATCTGTTGCACTTGCTCCGCCGTTATGTAACCGGAGCGATAGGCAATTTCCTCAGGGCACGCCACCATCAATCCTTGACGTTTTTCAATGGCCTGAATGTAGAGCGACGCGTCCATCAATGACTCATGGGTTCCGGTGTCGAGCCACGCCATGCCACGTCCTAACACGACTACTTCAAGGTTGCCGCTCTCCATGTATGCTTTGTTGACGTCAGTGATCTCTAGTTCTCCGCGAGCGCTCGGCTTGAGCGACTTTGCAATGCTCACCACGTGATTGTCGTAGAAGTAAAGGCCGGTAACGGCGTAGCGCGACTTCGGCTCTTTCGGTTTTTCTTCGATGCTCAAGGCGCGTCCTTTGCCGTCAAATTCCACCACCCCGTACCGCTCTGGATCATGTACGGGATAGGCGAAAACTCGCGCCCCGTGATGCTTATTTGCCGCTTCGCGTAAGTCTTTGGCGAAGTCGTGCCCATAGAAAATATTATCTCCAAGCACGAGGGCGCAGGCACTGCCACCGATGAAGTCCTCGCCCAGCAGAAACGCCTGCGCGATTCCCTCTGGCCGCTGCTGTACTTGATAGTGAAGGCGAATGCCATATTGGCCGCCATCACCCAGCAGCACTTTAAACTTTGGAGCGTCGTCCGGCGTCGAAATGACAAGGATGTCTCGGATGCCCGCCAGCATGAGGGTGCATAGCGGGTAGTAGATCATGGGCTTGTTGTAAACAGGCAGCAGGCTTTTTCCCATGGCCTGCGTCACCGGATAAAGTCTGCTTCCGGATCCGCCAGCCAGAATTATGCCCTTGTACTGCGCGCTCCCAGTAGCTTTCATGATGCTGATCGTCCCGACGCTTTGTGCTGCTGATAATTTGTGTTGAATCCTGCCAAATCTAGTTCGAGTAATGAGTCTCAATCCATTGCCGGTAGCTCCCGCTAGTGACGTCGCGAACCCAATCTTGATTGTCCAGATACCAACGCACGGTTTTCCGAATCCCTGTTTCAAACGTTTCTTTCGGACGCCAACCCAGTTCGCGTTCGATCTTGTGCGCGTCCATTGCATATCGCCGATCGTGCCCCGGGCGGTCTTTCACAAAGGTGATCAAGTCGCGGTGGCGTGCCCCGGTCCGCGGCGCCATCTCGTCCAGAATGCCGCAAATGATTTCCACGATCTCGATGTTCCGTTTTTCGTTCCAGCCGCCAATATTGTAAGTTTCACCCACCCGCCCCTGCGCCAGCACGGCGGCGATAGCCTCGCAGTGGTCTTGCACGTAGAGCCAGTCCCGCACGTTCTGCCCATCACCGTAAATCGGCAGCGATTTTCCGTCTCGCGCATTGAGGATCACTAGCGGGATGAGCTTCTCTGGAAATTGAAACGGCCCGTAGTTGTTCGAGCAGTTCGTCGTGAGGGTCGGGAGTTCGTAAGTGTGATGATATGCGCGAACAAGGTGGTCCGACGCCGCCTTCGACGCCGCATACGGACTGTTCGGAGCATAGGACTTGGTTTCACAAAACGGAGGGTCGTCCGGGCCCAGCGAGCCATAAACTTCGTCAGTTGAGACGTGGAGAAACCGGAAGTCTGTGCGCGCCGGTTCAGTTAGGTCCATCCAATAGGCGCGAACCTCTTCAAGCAAGGCGAGAGTTCCATCCACATTGGTACGGATGAAATCCTCGGGCCCTCGAATGGATCGGTCGACATGGCTCTCCGCAGCAAAGTGCACAATCGCGCGTGGCTGGTGCTGTCCTAGAAGTGCCTGCACCAGGGCCCGATCCCCGATATCGCCGTGCACAAACTCGTATCGCTTGTCGCCTGCGATTCGATCAAGGTTCCGTACATTTCCTGCATAGGTCAGCTTGTCCAGGTTTACCACGGGTGCCCTGCCCTGCTCCATCCTTTGCAGAATGAAGTTGGAGCCGATGAAGCCCGCTCCTCCGGTGACCAAGATCGTTTGCCGCATCAATATAGGTCTGCACCGAGGCGACCAACGCGGTCATGCCCCGAGGCTGTCACCTGCCAAGTGACCGCTCAATTGTAATAAAAAAAGACGGGCTAAGCCCGTCCATACCGCGAAGTTCAATTTTATGCCTTGCCAGATTCTATCCATCCCGTCCTCCGTTGGTGCGCGGCAGCGGCTTCACACGCGCTTGGTTTCTTGGTCGATTCCGCTATAGCTTCCCACCGGATCATGGGGAACCGACAGCGGAACCGTTTTTATTCCTTCGCTATTGCAATTGTTTGGGGTAGCGGCAGTCGAGACCTGTGGAAAACTGGTCGAGTACAGGTTCCAGGAACCGCTGCGAAATTTGAAAACGAACGCCAGGCCCTGTATAACTGCCGGGACGAAACTTGTGTCCGACGCTGCGTCCAACCCTCGCCTGAAGCCTCGCCGGTGGAGAATATTCGGAGCCGCTGTTCTGATTGCTGCGTTGGGCGTAGTCGTGATTTACACGAGCCAGGGCGCATTCCTCAGTCCAGTGGCTTTGGTGGTAGTGGCCGCGATCGGTTTCGCAGCCGTTCTTATGCAGTTCCGCCTGCGGCAGGGCTCGACCGCCTCTGGGCGGGCCCCGTTGTGGCTAAATGTGCTGGGAATTATCTTGGCGCTGGCAGCGGTCTTTGCGGACGTTCTCCGTCTGAACCCGTCACTGACTCTGATAACAGCACTAGGTGCGGTCCTCTGTTTCGCGACCAGTGGCGTCGTTGTCCTTGCCGCCATGCGCAAACAGCGCACCTGAGCTCCGACGTCAGACTTCCATTTCTCGCGTGAAGTGCGGGGCCCCTGATCTCCGCACTAGGACTAGGAATTTTCCGGAATGAGGACCACGGCGGTGCGCTCCTGGCACCCATCGCCGTACGGCGGTTGAGTCTTTAATTACGGCTTAAACTCCACCGCCACTGTGGTCTCAACCACCCCTGGTTCGCCGTTGACCCGATAGGGCTCGAAGCGCCACCACCGCACCGTCTCCATTGCGGCACGTGCCAGCACCTCCGGCCCAGACAACGGACGCATCTCGACGACGGATCCGTCCCGGCCCACTACGATGTCCAGAACGATCACGCCATGCAGCTTTGCCGAACGCGCTGCTTCGGGGTAGTCAGGATCGACCCGATGGACCAAAAGCTTCTCCATCACTTCCGTCGGAACTTGCACGCGAGGTTGCCCTGTCGCTGCTTCGCTCATCGGGAGTCCCGATTCCAGTTCCTCCCACCCGCGATTCCAGCGCCACCAGCAAATTGCGACCAGAACCGCGGCCACGAGCACCCAAAGAGCCCATCCTCGGTGCCGCATGCGGGTTGGAGGTCCCGGCCCTCCGGTAGCGGCTCCCGCTTCGCTGGCAGAGCCTGCTCCGACACCGCTGCTGCTACGAACTGTTTTCTTCGTTGTCTCTTCTCTCTTTGCATTCGTGTCCGTGGCCCACTGGCGGATCGCCATTTGCTGGGCGACTGAGAGGCCAACAAATTCCATTCCGCAGTGAAGTTTGTGTTGATGGCGCACCAAAGCCCGTGTCCGCAACGGGGCCGCTGCTGAAGAGAGTCGAATCTCAACTCCAACCGCCTCCCCTGGCGACAGTTCTCCTGCGAGCATTGCCGCGATTCCGCGCTCACAAAGATTGACTGACCGGCCCGGAACCGTGTCAGGAATTCCTGAGCGCAGTACCGTCACATCCAGCGGCGCCTGTACGCGATAGCGCGGAAGCCGACGGCGGGACGGGCGATCCCATCCCATCTCGCCGGAACTCTGTGCCCCTGCTCCTGCCGCCATCTCAATTGTCTCTTTCTTGTGTTGCTAGTGCTGGCGGTGCAACTCCACGATCTCGTCGCCCTTAGCGAGCAACACAGTGCTTGCCATTCCAATGAATAGTCCGTGCTCAACAATGCCTGGCATGTCGCTGAGCTGGCGCGCGAGGTTGTCCGCATCGGCAATTTCACCGAAGCGACAATCAAAAATGTGATTACTCTCGTCCGTCACATAGGGTGTCCCATTGGCCTGCAGCCGGAGGCGGACGTCAGCCCCCAGCGCCGCAATCTTTTTCGCCACCAATGCCTGTGCGAACCGAATCACTTCCACCGGCAGCGGAAACTTTCCCAGTCTCGGCACTTGCTTGGCGGCATCGGCCACAATTACCAAATACTTCGTCGCCGAAGCGACAACTTTTTCCCGCAGCAGGGCTCCGCCACCCCCTTTGATGAGCCGCAGTTCCGGATCGACCTCGTCAGCGCCGTCTACGGTGACATCAATTTCCTGAGATTCATCCAGTGTGGTCAGTGGGATGCCGAGGCTCTCTGCCAGCTCCCGCGACCGCACCGAAGTGGGAATACCGCGAATGAGGAGGCCGTTTTTCACCTGCTCCGCCAGCAGACGAATGAACGAGGCCGCAGTGGAACCTGTGCCCAACCCAACCACCTGGCCACTCTTAATAAAGCGCAGGCTGGCCCTTGCGGCTGCCTCCTTTTCCTGATCGGCCCTTCTCAGATCTGTGGCCATGGATTCGTGCCTCGTTGATTGCCGTCGAAGTCAGGCGAAATCTGTGGCAGCATTATTCCACAGCTCATCATCTCTTATCCGGCAATCATCTTACCCAGAATCTCCTTCAAGATTTTCCCAGCCACCGTTGCTGTCGCTCCCGAAATGTCGCGCACCGGGTTGTACTCCACGAGATCGGCCCCCACGATCCTCCCCTGAATAGCATGCAGATGAGCAATTGCCTCCCGCACCGACATGCCACCCGGCTCGCGATGCGAAACGCCGGGAGCGAACGCGGGATCAAGTACATCCACATCGAAGGAAATATACACAGGCCCTTGCAGCTTGAGCCGGTCATAAGCGGGTAGAGACTGCATCTCCACCAGCTCAACACCAAACTTTTTCGCTTGCGTCCGCTGATGCTCGTTCATCGTGCGAATTCCCACCTGCACTAGCTTTTTTGCCAGCCCTTCCTCCATGATGCGCGCAAATGGGCACGCGTGCGAAAGCCGATTTCCTTCAAACTCGTCATACAAATCGGGATGCGCATCGAAATGGACGATGGTCAGGTCCGGGTAGCGCTTCCCCAAGGCCCTGAGGATTGGGTATGTGATGGAGTGATCTCCGCCAACCGAGACGGGCTGCTCGCCCTCTGCCAGTGAGCCATCTATAGTCTGCTCGATTGCGGCAAAAGCATTTTCATCGCGTAGCCGCAAATCGCCACGGTCCGCGAACGCTCCTAGCGCGCCCACATCAACACCCACCTCGCTCCACATGTTCGACGCGTCGCAGTGCATGGACTCCCGGATCTTCGCCGGAGCGCCGGCCGCTCCGCGCATGTAAGAAGAGTTCGCGTCGAAGGGAATCCCTATCAGAGTTGGCATGGCTGTGCTCGCAGCATTCTTCTCGTTGCTACGCGGGCGGGTCTACCTCCGAAAATGTTTGTCAGAAATCGCTGTATGCCCATGGACCTTCTGTGAAATTCTTTTGACCCAAATTTCATTTAACTTGGTTCCAACCACGATTTGGGCCGTAACTAGTATCTCTAGGTTCAACGCGTCCGGTCCATGTGGATTTCTTTTCTTCTGGAATTCATTCGCGCTTCACCGAACCGTAACTCGGCGGCCATTAACTTGCATTGCTAACCATCCTTTGACCGCCAAGGAGGAAGTCTATGTCTTTGTCCGGCCTGCCGGCGCAAGCCAGGCAGCACCTTATGGTTGGCACGAGCCTGTTTGCTCTGCTTGTCAACCTGGGAGCGCCGGTCACATCCGCCGCTCAAGAACTCCCCAAGCATTCCGGTACAGCCACGCCCATCAAGCATGTCATCGTGATCATCGGAGAAAAATCGAACCTTCGATCACGTGTTCGCCACCTATCAGCCGAAGCGTCGAGAAGCCGTCTCGAGCTGTAGCAATCGTACCGTCCCTTGAGTAAACGCCAGCCTGATTGGTGTCAGCCGGCAAAGCTTGTCGGCGGTTGACACCAGTATTCTCGCTGCCTGCTGCCGCGACAACGCGTCCTTTCAACCGGAAGGCGACGAAGAGCAATCCCTACGTGCCGTAATTTCCCGCGCTTCCGGCGACTCATTCCTCCGAAGGCTTCTATGTCGAGCGGCCGTTCTGCTCGACCCGAATCCTGCACAGATCGGCCAGCATCCTTTATCCTAGTAACTCGACCTATGGCTACTCCGAAAACTGGCACGACCAGTGCCGCACTCATCGACAAAAACCAAAGTGAGACGCTCGCGCTACGCCCTGCGTCGACCAACGGCTCCAACCCTGAGCGCGAACGCGTCTTCAGCGCCTTCCGCCAATGGGGATACCTCGAAGGCGACCTGGATCCACTCGGCTTCCTGCGTCCGCGACCGCACCCCGATCTTCAGATTGAAAACGAGTATGCTCGCGAAGCTCGGGCGATTTATTGCAGCACCATCGGTGTGGAAATCAACCACATCTCCGATCCGGAGCGCCGCAACTGGATTTACCAACGCCTGGAATCCGAAGCCGAAGAAGTAGACCAGCAGCGTGCACTCGATTTGCTCATCCGTGCCGATCTTTTCGAGCAGGTTCTGCAACAGCGTTATCTGGGCAGCAAACGTTTTTCGCTCGAAGGTGTTACCGCGGGCCTTCCGCTGGTGGATGAAATCCTGGACACAGCCGCGCGACGTGGTGCTATCGAACTCGTAATGGGTATGAGCCATCGTGGCCGGCTGAACGTTATGGCACACGTTGCCCGGCGCGCCCCAGAGGAAATCTTTGCCGGTTTTGAAGATGTCGACCCGCGCAGCGTTCTGGGGAGCGGCGACGTTAAGTACCACATGGGAGCGACCGGCGAATACATCACCCGCAGTGGCGCCAAGGTGCACATTCACCTCGTCTCGAACCCCAGTCATCTCGAGGCGGTCGATCCGGTTACGGTCGGACGCACTCGCGCCAAGCAAGACCGCACCGGCGAAGGCGGACGTGAAAAATATCTTCCCTTGATCGTTCACGGCGACGCGGCATTCGCCGGGCAAGGCATTCTCGCCGAGACCATGAACTATGCCGACCTCAAGGGCTACACCGTGGGCGGCACGATTCACGTCATCGTCAATAATCTTCTGGGATTCACCACGAGCTACTTCGAAGAGCATTCGACGCGCTTCGCAGCATGCATCGCTCGGCGCCAGTCCATTCCCATCTTCCACGTGAACGGCGAGGATGTGGACGCAGTGCTGCGCGTGGCTCGCCTGGCCACCGAATACCGCTACACCTTCGGCACTGATGTGGTGATCGACCTCATCGGGTATCGTCGCCATGGCCACAGCGAAGTGGACGATCCCACCATCACGCAGCCGCTGCTCTACGAAAAGATCAAAAAACATCCGCCCTTGTGGGAAATTTACGCTGATGACATCGGCGCAACCGACGCCCAAGCCCAAGCCTCCGCAGTCAAAGCCGAGTTCGAGGCCGCCCAGAAAAAAGCCGGCTCTCTCAAGAAGAAACCGACCATGCGCGACCTGCCCAAGTATTGGGACCAATATTATGGCGGCCGCTACAAGCCGGAATTTGAAGTGGAGACTGGAATCTCTCTCGAAGAGCTGGCGAAGGTCACTACATCGCTGACGTCTTATCCGGAAGGTTTCCACATTCACCCTAAAGTGAAGAAATTGCTCGACCAACGCGCCGAGATGGGTACCGGCAAGCGCCCGGTCGATTATGGGATGGCGGAAGCTCTGGCCTTCGCCAGCCTGGCAAAGCAAGGCGTGCCAGTTCGTCTTTCCGGACAAGACTCGCGCCGCGGTACCTTCAACCAGCGCCACTCCCTGCTCACCGACATAGAAAACGAATATGAATATGTTCCGCTGGAGAACATCGCGCCCGGTCAGGCGCGCTGCGAAGTCCACAATTCGACGCTATCAGAAGCCGGTGTGCTCGGCTTTGAATACGGATATAGCCGCGACTATCCCGAAGCCTTGGTGCTCTGGGAGGCGCAGTTCGGCGACTTCGCCAATGTCGCGCAAGCCATCATCGATCAGTTCATCTCCGCCGGAGAGGCCAAGTGGAACCTGCTCTCCGGCCTCATTCTGCTTTTGCCCCACGGCTACGAGGGCCAGGGACCGGAACATTCCAGCGCCCGCATCGAGCGCTTTCTCCAACTCGCCGCGAAGGACAACATTCAGATCTGCCAGCCGTCAAACGCCGCCCAATATTTCCACCTGCTGCGGCGGCAAGCGTTACGCCACTGGCGCAAGCCGCTGATCGTGTTCACGCCCAAGAGCATGCTGCGGCACCCCGACGCATCATCGCCGATCGAAGATTTCACTCATTCAAATTTCCTCAACGTGCTGCCCGACACCGAAGTCGGCGAAGCCGAGCGGATTCTCGTTGGCAGCGGCAAGATCGTTCACGAATTGCGGGCGCAAAGAAAGAAGAGAAAAGATTCATCCACCGCCATCGTTGCCCTTGAACAGATGTATCCGTTTCCGGAGAAGCAACTGACAGAAGAGTTCGCCCGCCACGGCCCCGGAACTGACATCGTCTGGGTCCAGGAGGAGCCCGCCAACATGGGAGCCCTCTTCAACATGCTTCCGCGGCTGCGGCGCATCGCCGGCGAAGGCCACGTTCTGTCGGTGAAGCGCTCAGCAAGTGCGAGCCCCTCCACCGGCAGTGCCAAAGCCCACGAGGTCGAGCAGAAAACGCTCCTAACTCTAGCCTTCACGACGAAAGCTTAACTAAGAACGAGGGGGATCGCCAACCACGTAGGGACAGCTGGGCGGTCCGGCCAGCGAAGCGAAGGCCCGATGTGGCGCGGCCCCCCCGTCCACAAAGCCTTCGATGGGGCAACTACACAAAACGCAACAAAGCGGTCCGACAAGATCGCAGCGAGTTTGCTTTCGGGTGGGGCTTTCCACGCTGCGAATTATGCTTCCTTGTCAATATTTATGTGGGCTTTAGCCCCTGGGCGTTCCGTCACTGCACCTGCGCGAAGATGTTACCCTAACCCTTCTTCGCCTCCATGCTCCGCCGCCCCCAACCTCTCCGCATCGCCATCGACACCGGCGGCACCTTCACCGACTGCGTCTGGGCCGAGCACGGCCATATTCGCATGCTGAAAGTCTTCTCCACCCCCGCCGATCCCTCGCAGGCCATAGTTGAGGCCTTACAAAAAATCACCCACGAAGGCGCACTAGTCCTCTTGCACGGCACCACCGTAGGCACCAACACTCTGCTCGAGCGCAAAGGAGCACGCACTGCTCTCGTCACGACCGCCGGTTTCGAAGACGCCATCGAGATTGGCCGCCAAAATCGCCCCAAGCTCTACGACTTCTTTTTCGATCGCCTCGAGCCGCTGGTCCCCAGAGATCTCCGTTTCGGCATCAACGAACGCACCGCCAGCGATGGCGAAATTCTCACAACGCCAGCCAAAGAAGACCTACGCTCGCTGTATTTCCAGGCCGCTGCCCAAAAACCGCAATCCATCGCCATTTCGCTGCTCTTCTCTTTCGCAAATCCGAAAAACGAACGAACCGTCGCCGAAGCCCTAACCTCGCTCGAAGTCCCGCTCTCCATCTCCCACCAAATCCTCCCCGAATTTCGCGAGTACGAACGAACCTCAACGGTGGTAATCAACGCCTACCTGCAGCCGGTAATGCAGAATTACTTGGAAAACCTGGAAACCCGCGCCCGTAGAGACGCTGCTCGCAACGTCTCTTCCTCCCGGAGCCCCGGACCCCGAAGCCCCCGCATCTTCGTCATGCAGTCGAGCGGCGGCATCACCGCCCTGGCCTCCGCAGCCCGCGAACCTGTCCGCACCGTGCTCTCCGGCCCCGCCGGAGGAGTAGTCGCCGCCGCCGCAACCTCCCGTCTCTCCGGCTTCGCGCGCATCATCGCCTTCGATATGGGAGGCACTTCCACTGACGTCTCCCTCGTCGACCGCGCCATTGCCACTGCCAGTCAGGCCGAAGTCGCAGGGTTTCCGGTCGGCGTTCCAATGCTCGACATTCACACGGTCGGCGCCGGAGGAGGCTCTCTCGCCCGCTTCGACGCAGCCGGCGTGCTGCACGTCGGCCCCGAATCGGCGGCCGCTGATCCTGGTCCGATCTGCTACGGCCGGGGCCTGCAGCCCACGGTCACGGATGCCAACCTGCTTCTGGGACGCCTGCAGCCACACTGTTTCCTCGGCGGCGATTTCACGCTCGACCTGGAGCGCACGCGCCGCATCAGCCGCGATTGGCTGAAAAAAAATCGATCCAACCTCACGCTGGAAAAGTTTGCCGCCGGAGTCATTCGCGTGGTCAACGCCACCATGGAGAAGGCCATCCGCGTCGTCTCCATTGAACGGGGACGCGATCCGCGCGACTTTGCCCTGGTCGCCTTCGGCGGCGCTGGAGGTCTCCACGCCTCGGCCTTGGCCGAATCCCTCAGCATCCCACATGTGGTCGTACCCGCTATGCCCGGAGCTCTTTCTGCCCTTGGCATACTGGTCAGCGATGTGGTCAAGGATTATTCCCGGACCGTGCTGTGGCGCGTTTCAGGCGAAGCTGATGACCTGCGTAAGTTGCCTTCCACGCCACTGGCCAAAGAATTCGCCTTGCTCGAGAACCGTGCGGTCAAGGATTTTCACTCAGAAAGCTGGCAGGGAAGAGTGCAATATCAACGCAGTGTTGATCTTCGCTACCAAGGCCAGGGATATGAACTTAACTTGCCGCTCACGAAGAATTTAATCGCCGCCTTTCAGCGCGAGCATCAGCAACGCTATGGCTATGCCCATCCCAGTCGAGCGATCGAACTGGTTACGCTGCGGCTCCGCGCCGTCGTGAAATCACAGCCGCTGAAAGCCAACCTGGCCCATGTGAACAAGATGGTCCATGTGGGGACGGCCGCCCTCGGCCGTCCAGGCCGAGCAAAGCTCGGCTCGCCTTTCACACCCAAAGCGCCGGTCGTCTTCGACGGCAAAAAAGTCTGGACCGCAATCCGCTCTCGCGACACCCTGCAACCCGGCAAGAAATATTCGGGTCCAGCCATCGTCACCGAATACAGCGCGACCACAGTCATTCCACCCGGCAATAGCTTCCATGTAGACCCTGCGGCCAACCTGATTGTTACAATCCTGTGAAAACATTCAGTTCCCATGGCTCAGTTCTGGGTCGGCGGTACTTCTTGCAGCTACAATATCACTGTGAAACCAAGCATATTTGTTGTCGAAGACGACCCGGACATTTCCCGGCTCGTGCGTCTTCATCTGGAGAATGAAGGCTTCCCGGTGCGCGTCTACCTTAACAGTACGGCGGTAATCTCCGACGCTGAACGCCAACGCCCGGCGTTGTTCGTCCTCGATATCATGGTCCCCGGCAGGGATGGTCTCGAACTCTGCCGCACCATTAGGCAGACTCTTGGCCTCGCCTCGGTCCCCGTCATCTTTCTCACGGCCAGGAGCAGCGAATCTGATCGCGTCTTGGGTCTGGAACTCGGCGCGGATGACTACATCGCCAAACCTTTCAGTCCGCGTGAACTAGTGGCTCGGGTCAAGGCCGTGCTGCGGCGTTTCGAGCGCCCTCTTCTGCCCAGTCCTTTGCAGGTGGGTGAAATTGAGATCGACCCCTCAGCCATGACTCTCACCGTGCGCGGTAAAACCGTTCCCACCACCGCTACCGAATTCCGTCTGCTCGACTATTTCGCGCGCCATCTCGGTCGCGTCTTCACCCGCGACCACCTGCTCGACTCGGTCTGGCGCGATACTTCTTACGTGACCCCGCGCTCGGTTGATGTTTATGTCCGTCGCATCCGTGAGAAAATTGAACCCGATCCGGAAAATCCGCGCTACCTCAAAACCGTCCGCGGAGCTGGCTACCGTTTCGAGGCGCCGAGGTGAAGAATCGCATTTTCTTCAAGCTGCTAGCTGCTTTTGTCGTGGTGATAGCCGCAGCTACCGTTGTTTTTGATTTCACCCTGCGCGGCTCCTGGGAATCTTCTCTGCGAACCGAGATTGAGCGCAATCTCACGCAGAAGACCCTCTTGTTCGCCCACCGCGTCGAAACCGTTCGCAATCGTTCTCTTGCTGACATTGCTGCCCAGGAAGGTCAGGCAGCCGGCGCGAGCGCCACCATCATCGACGTTACCGGCAGAGTTTTGGCCGCGTCAGAGTCCAATCCTGCCTCCATGGAAAACCAGGCTCAACGCAAGGAATTCGCCGCCGCTCTGGCAGGGAACATCGGCACTGACGAGCGTCGCCGTGCGACCTTGGGTATTCCCTTTCTTTACGTGGCAGCGCCTGTTTCTGGCGGAGCCGTGCGATTGGCCTATCCGCTCTCGGATGTGGAGGCTATCTCCGGAAGGGTCTTTCGTGGATTGGCAATATCCTCAGCGCTGGCTTTCATTGTCGCCCTGGTGGTGGCGGCTGTCGCAGCGACCTGGACTGCCCGCCGCCTGGAGCACATCGTGGACATTGCGGGCCGTATCGCGGAAGGCGATCTGCGGGCCCGCGTCGACGATGCCTCCCAGGATGAAATCGGCCGTGTTGCCGGCGCCATCGACGTGACCGCCCGCCACCTGGAGCGCACTTTTGCCGCGGTGCGCTCGAGCCAGCATCAGCTCGAGACCCTGCTCAACAGCATGCAGGATGCCGTCATCGCCGTCAGCGCCGATGGGTTGGTTCAGTGGGCTAACCAGTCGATGGACCGTCTCGTGCCGCGGCGCACGCGTTTACAAGCGCCCGTAGTGGAAACCATTCGGGACCCTGATTTTTTGGCAGCTGTCAAAAGTGCCACCGAAGCGCGCGAAGTGAAGACCGCACGGGCCACCTCCCTCATTCCCGGTCGCGCCTTCGACGTGACCGCAGCGCCTTTACCTGATGGTGGCGCGGTGGCCGTGTTGCGCGACCTCACCGAAACCGAGCGCGTGGAGAAAACCCGTCGCGACTTTATCGCCAATGTTTCTCATGAATTGCGCACTCCCCTCACTTCCATTCAGGGTTATGCCGAAACTCTTCTCGACAACTCCTCGGAAAATGGCGGGCCCACCAGGGAATTTATCGAAATCATTCGCAAGAATGCTACCCGCATGTCGCGACTCACAGAGGACTTGCTTACGCTGGCGAGAGTTGAGTCCGGGGAGACTCGATTCGATATCGAACCAGTTTTGCCGAACGAACTACTGCATGATGCCGAGGAAAGCTTCCGCGAGATTGCACGGACTCATGGTATCGATCTTCAAATCGAAGAACTGCAACCGCAAGCCATCCACACACAATCCGGCGGTCAGTCGACGCAGACGCTGACAGCGGTCTTGGCCGACCGGGAAGCCATTCACCAGACCTTCGCCAACTTAATCGACAATGCCCTGAAGTACGGCGCGGCGGGGGGCCGGATTGAGCTGGGAGCGCGCCACGTCCCCCAAGCCGTGGAATTCTATGTCCGCGACTTTGGTGCGGGCATACCTTCCGAGCATCTGCCGCGTCTGTTCGAGCGCTTCTACCGTATCGACAAGGCACGCTCTCGCGAGTCGGGAGGCACTGGTCTCGGCCTCGCCATTGTCAAACACATTGTGCGCGCCCACCGGGGTTCGATCCGCGCCGAAAGTGAACTTAACCACGGCTCGATGTTTTTGTTTACCCTCCCCACAGCCTGACCAGCGCTTTGGCGCGACTTTGCCTACATTCTCCGCGGCCTCTGCGGCATTTCTCCACGCCCTCTGCGTTTTAAGGTTCTAGGTTTTTGCCTCCTGCCAGCGATAAAATCCAGAATTCACGTGTTTTTAACCACATCCTGTGAAAAATGCCTTATCCTTAGACGCGAGGGCATTCATCTCATGAGCAGTGCCGGCGTCGAGAATCCCGCCACCGAGCCCGCGCACAAACATCTGGTGCGCCGCACTGTGGAGGCCTGTCGTTTGGCCAAGGAAGCTGCCGGCGCCGCGGCCGAGGGCATTGCCACCGGCTCTACCATCCTGCTCAATTCACTGCGTCAACGCGAACGCGAACTCGACGCCATCGACCGCGAAATCGATGATGGCGTTACCACCGCAATCACCGAAGTCGGCCCCGCCGAAGCGCGAGAGCTTTTGGCCTGCATGAAGTTCATGATCGGGTTGGAGCGCATCGGAGACCTTCTCCTCAGCTTCGCCAATGGCGCTCTGGCCGCCGGTGGCAGGCTCGATCCACAGGACATGCGCGATCTCACGCAGATGGCTACCATCCTGGAAAAAATGCTAACCGATTCCGGGAGCGCATTTTCCACTCGCGACATCGAACGGGCTGTCGGCGTGCTCCGCGCCGACGCCGAAATGGATCGGCTGCGCAATCTGATTTTCCTCCGACACATCGAGAACCCCGAAAACCTGCCACGGCAGGCCAGCCTGCAAGTTATCTTCATGACCCAATCGCTCGAGCGCGCGGGAGATCACGCCAAGAATTTGGCCGAAGAAGTATGCCACGTCGTCAGCGGCCACACTGTCCGCCACGTCCTGATGGCCTACGATAAGCCCGTGGAGAAGAGACTCTCCGCGTCCCTCCGCCGCCGCGAAGAGCGGCGCTAAATCGCGCTGGCCCTACCGGATTGTTCGCTTTGCGAGTGATCTTCTAGAAAGTCACCCGCACCCCTAATTGAGCGGCAAACGGAATACCCACGGTAGTCCCCGGCCCGAAAAAATCCCCGAGTCCGCCCGCAGGGATCTCCAGTTGCTTCAGGCTGGTGATGGGCTGGAGTTGAGCGCAAGCGGGAAAGTCGAGACAAATATTCGTTGCGTTTCCGGAGGCCACGTCTGCAGGCTGAACCGGAAGCGCTGCTACAGTGCCCACATAGTTGGCGCCGGGATTGTTGCGGTTGAAGAGATTGAAGAACTCGGCGAACGGCCGAATCTCCCAGCGATCGCCGAACTTGAAAGGGCGGCTTACGCTCAGATCCATCTGCATGTAGGGCGTGCCACGGAATTCGTCGAGGCTGGTGGGAACGCCATTCACCGAAATGCGCCGGCTATTATCGGCCGTCGTGATCGTAAAGGGGCGGGCGCTTTCAGCCTGCGTCAGGGTAGTCAGTTCAAAACCGCCCGGAATGTACACCGTGCCTGCCAGCACGAAGCGGTGACGAACGTCTTCGCCGGATGGGCCGTAGTCGCCGGGAGCAAAGGCGTTCAGCGGATCGCATACTCCATTCACGTAGTCAAAGATTTCCCCCAGGACGCATCCCCACGTCTGAGCGTGCGCGAGCGTGTAATTGGCGACCAGATTGAAGCGGCGGGAGGCGTTTCCCTGTACGCGCAGCATGAGCGCGTTGTAGCTGGAGCGATTGTCGGACCGAAAAACCGTGGCCGTGAACGGATAAGCGCGATAGGAGTGGTTCCCTTCTTCGTGCGTGTAGTCCGCACTTACGGTCCAATCGGCATGGAATGCATGCTGGACGCCGGCTGTCGCGTGGAGTGCGTACGGCGTTTTGTAATTTGGATCGATCAGCGCGGCCGGAGGGTTGGACCCTCCGTTTACAGCTTGCAGGGCGGCGGCCCATCCGTTCTGCGCCAGGTCGTTGTAAAACAGTCCGAAGCCGGCTCTGATCACGGTGTTGCCGCTGTTGCCCGGGGAATAGGCGATTCCCAGTCGCGGTCCAAATTGCGGGCGGTAGTCCTGAGGCGCGCGCATGGGAAGTCCAAACGATGGCAACAGAGAAAATGAAGGATTGTCTTCCTGGCTGCGGCCGGAAGCGATGAAGAGTCCGAAGGTCGTCTGACACCGGACGCCATAGTTGAGGGTGAAGTGGCGCGAGATTCGCCACGAATCTTGAGCATAAAGTGCAAGTCGCTGGACGTCTTGTGAGAAGCTGCCGTCACTCGCAGGCGTGGTGGTGGCTCCTGCTGCGAGATCGGCGGCGAAAACTGCGGGTAGCTGACTTATGTAAAAGATCGGGTCCTGAGGGAACGCGTAAAGCGTCTCCTGATTTCCTGGAAAAGCGCCACCGAGCACTGGTTCGTGAATGAAGTTGACGCCGAACTTGAACGAGTGGTCTCCCGTAGCGTGAGTTACGTCGTAACGGAATTGATATTTTTCCTGATTGCGCAGCGACGGAAAAACAGTGATAGGCGTGGCAAACTGATTGTCCCCGTAAGTCTCGAAGCCGGAGACGGTCAGGGTGGTGGAACTAAACGGAAATGCTAGAGCGAAGCCCAGAGTTGAATTGCGGGTCTGCGTGAGGTGCAATTCGCTGGCGTCGAAGATGAAGGTGCTGAGCCAAGTCGGGCTAAACGCGTAGGTGTTGTTGATGACCGTGTTCCAGTAGTTGTTGTGCGTGGTAAGTCCGGTGGACGGCAGTGTAGCTTGCTGCACCAGCGCGTTGCGGGTGAGGTAGCTGTCTTCAGAGGTACGCAGGAGCCACTGCGACTTCGTGGACTGCGCCCAGTCGAAACGAATTGAGCCAATGTAATCGCGGAAAGGAATCAGAACATTTTGAGGGACTGTGATCGAACTGACCCCGGCAATCAAGCCTTTTGATGCCAGGATTGCGAGCGCGTCGAACTGTCTGGTGCCGGCCGGGCTGTACGCAATGCTGGCGTTCTCGTGGACGTACTCGAAGGAGGAGAAGAACCAGATTTTATCCTTCTTAATCGGGCCGCCGAGTGTGGCCACATGATTCTGGCGGGAGAACGGCTGCTTGGGATTGGACTGACAGCCCTGCAGCATGCACGTCTTTGCGGGATTCTCGATTGGAAACCGGGCGTTGAGTGCCGCGGCGCGGCCGTAGAAGGCAGCGTCGCCGTGCCAATCATTTGTACCGCGCTTAGTTGTGATTACGTCGGAGCCGGCGGTTGTGCCGCCGGTATCGGCATCTTCATTCGCGGTGCGAACGGCGAATTCCTGGATGGCGTCAGGAGAAAAATTCTGCAGAAAGCCACCGATCCAGTCATCCGAATTGTCGCCACCGTCGACAGAGAGATCGTTGTTAAGTCCGGAGCTTCCACCGGTTGAGACGGCCGTGATGCGGGCTTTGGTGGGATCGGAGGGTTCGACGGGCTCGGTTCCGGGAGCGAGATAGGCGATGTTGGCGAAGCTGCGGGCCGCGAGCGGAAGAGTCTGCAAGTCGTGATGGTTGATGACTCCTTGATGTACGGCGCTCGCCAGATCGATGGGCTGCATCGTGATTGAAGAAGTTTGACCCGGAACATTGATAGTCTCGGGCGCTGCTAAAGGCCTGAGCGTGACCGTGACATCGCGGACAGAGCTGATAGCAATGGAAACCTCCGCCTGGGCCTGTGCGAATCCCACTACATTCACCGTAATCTGGTAGGAACCTGGCAGCAGATCGTCCATGCGGAACTCTCCGCGATCCTCGCTGCTGGCCTCGCGCTGGATGGAGGAATCGACCGACCGAGCCACGACTTTGGCAGAAGGGATGCGAGCACCAGTGGAATCCTGAACTGTGCCACGGAGCGATCCCTTGGGGTTTTGTGCGGATAGTGCGGCGACGAGGGCGATAATCAGCGCGACCACACAGATAGCTTTTCTGAGCAGAAGACTCCTCGCCTAAAAAATGGACCGGCGGCACAGGGTAGCCAGGCCATGGAGCACCTTCGGCTGGCGCCTTTGTCGCATTGCTGCGGACCGGAGTCGGTCCACACCAGCAAGCGAGAGTAGCTTGACAACAACGACTACTACCAGACGTCGTAGAAAAGTTGGGCGATCGAAATGGATCCCGGTAGGTGGACTTCAATCCGACCAGCGCTGCGGAGTTCGATCCCAGCGATGATTCTTTAGCTCTGCAAGCAGAGCTCGATCGAGCGGACCTGCGTCACTGGCGGCGATGTTCTGCCGCACATGCTCGGGCTTGCGCATGCCGGCTATGGTAGTGCTGACCGTGGGATTCGACAGGATGAAACGCAGGGCCATCTCCGGCAATGTCATTCCTTGCGGCAGGATCTTCTTAAGGTTGTCGACGCGCTTTATGGTGTTGGCCAGGTTTTCCGGTCCAAAATATAGGGAACGCCAATCATCTTTAGGGAAACGTGTCTTCGCCGTCATGTTGCCGCCCAGGCTGCCCTCATCGAGCGGCACTCGGGCAATGACACCGATGTTGAGTTCTCTGCAAACCGGGAAGAGCTCATCCTCTGGCGACTGATCGAAGATGTTGTAGATCACTTGGACGGTGTCGACCAGTCCGGTCCGCAGTGCCCTGATGCCGTTCTCCGGCTGCCAGCGATTCAAGCTCAGGCCGAAATATTTGATCTGTCCATTGTTTTTGAGCTTTTCGACTGTGGAGGGGAAGTCGGGTTCGTTGATCCAAGTGTCGTCCCACACGTGAAATTGCAGGACGTCGATTGAATCGACGCGAAGGTTCTTGCGGATGAGGTCCGTATACTGGAAGACGTGCTCCGGAGAAAATACATCGTGGTACTTATATTTGGGCAGCGCCGGCCACTGTAAATTTCCAGGAGGAATTTTTGAGGCCGCATGGAGCCGCTTTCCCTTATTCCGAGACATGATTTCGCCGAGCAGGCTGTCGCTCTTGCCGTCGCCGTAAGCCCATGCGGAGTCAAAGAAGGTGCAGCCTAGATCGACCGACAACTGCAGAGACGCCAGAGATTCCCTGTCGTCGGATCCGCTCCAGCCGCTCATGCCCCAAAGCCCATAGGCAATGTCGCTGACTTCAAAACCGGTACGGCCCAGCTTGCGGTATTTCATGCGTCCTCCCGTGGTTTATTAGATTCTTTCTGTTTCCTGGCTGGGCTGCTCTAGCGCAGTATCGGCAAGCACAGGCACGGCTTGATGGCGAAGTCTAGCGCCGCCATCTCTTCCCGCGCGGGATGCAGTTGCGAATCGCGGCAGGGCTCCAAAGTGATCACGAAGGGAAGCGCCGCCTTCTCGTATCCAGGCTTTTGCAGCACGGCATCGATATTCAATCCGTACGCCGAGAGAATCGCGGCAAGCTTCGCGATGATTCCGGGTTGGTCCTTGACCAGAAAGCGCAAATACCACGGGGTCTCAAAATCACAGCTCACTTTGGGTGCGAGGAACTGTTGCGGCCAGTGAAACCGCGCGCCGGCAGACAAGCTCTGCGCTACGAACATGAGGTCGGAAACGACAGCCACCGCCGTCGGATCTCCACCGGCGCCGGCGCCCAAAAACGCCATGTCGCCCCCATACTTGCCCGACGTCAACACCAGATTCTGATTATTCTGCACCCGCCCGAACGGCGATGAAGTGGCGACCAGGCTGGGACCAACCTCCGCGAACATCGTGCCATCCTTCAAGTCTGCCCGCGAGATTTGGCGGATTGTGCAGCCCAATTCTGTGGCGTAATCGAAGTCGACGGCATCGACTGCGCGAATCGTGCGGGCTCGTATCTGCTCGGGAGAGACACGGGCCTGTAATCCGGCCAGGGCGAGAATTGCGAGTTTGGCGCGAGCGTCGCCGCCATCGAGGTCCTCGGAGGCATCCGCTTCGGCGTAGCCTCGGGACTGCGCTTCTTCAAGGGCCTCGCTGAAAGGAATCCTGGCAGTTTCGATTCGGCTGAGAATGTAGTTGCAAGTACCATTCAGGATGCCGGAAATGCCATGCAGCCGATCTCCGCACAGCCCGGTCCGCAGCGCGGGCAAAACCGGCACTCCTCCTGCCACGGACGCACCAAACTCAAGCTGGCATCGGGCGCGATTCGCCAGTTGCAGCAAGTCGGGACCGTGACGCGCGATCAGTTGCTTATTGGCTGTAACCACCGACTTGCCGGCGAGCAGCGCGCCGCGTACGAATTCTTCTGCGGGAGCGAGGCCGCCGATCAGTTCGATCACGATGTCTGCGTCGGAGGAGAGGACCTCACGGAAATCTGAGGTCCAAATTACATCCGCCGGCACCCAGGGTTGTTTCTTGCGTTCCACGTTCCGGTTGCAGATGTGGGTGAGGCGCAGCGAGGGATTGGCAGTCTCACACAAAATCTTAGCAACGGCGCGGCCCACGGTTCCGAACCCTACCAGTGCGACACGGCCCACCACGGTCGTATCGGGACGCGTGTCGGCTACGCTGGTATCTTCTAGCTGCTTCGATGAAGTTCGGCTCAAGATTGTTCTCTTGGTGGAATACTCCTCACTGCCATAATACGTGGGACACGCATTCTCAGTGAAATCGAAAGCGAAGCATCTCGGCAGATGAAAACTGCTTTATTGCGAAGGAAAAAATAGCGCCATCTGATCCTGCAGGGGCCGCGGTGGGCACCGTCACGACGGCAATCGGCATCAAAGCTCGTAAAGTTGATAATATGATGCCTTCGCGTCAGGAGCAGGTGCAACGGCTACTGGAGGGTCGTAACAGCAGACAGGCTTATGACATAGCCTGATTCACACCAGCTTGAGCAAGACCAGACCAGCGCCTCTCGATGCCGAGCGCTACGGTCCGCGTACCACGCCGGTAACGGGAGGAAATGGATGATTCGTAGGTTCGCGATTGTTTGGGCGTTGCTCGCGGCTGCGACAGCGTACTCTCAGCAAACTCCAGCAGAAGAGCAGCCCCCAACCCAGCAGCCCACAACCCAGCAGCCTGCAACCCAGCAGCCTGCAACCCAGCAGCCTGCAACAGGTCAAGAACCACCAGAAGAAGAGACTGGTAGAAGACGCAAAGTGCGCCCTCACGACTACCTCAATTGGACTTTCAACGTAGGTGTCGGCGTCGGTTGGCCCAGTGGAACGACTCGCACGTATGTAAAGGGAGGCGGCGCTGTCGGCACTGCTGGCGTAGCTCGTGATTTTAGCCGCTATTTTGGGCTGAGAGCGGACTTTCTCTATGCCAATCTTCCACTCCGCTCTTCCGCCCTTGAGCTGGCTCAGGCGCCAGGGTCCCGCAGCCAAGTCTATGGAATCACCGTCGACCCTATCATCAACATTCCGGTCACGAAGTTGTACAGTGGATATCTTCTGTTCGGGCCAGGTTTTTATCATCGCTCGGGCAAGCTGGACTCCACCACGGTGGTTCCGGGTTCGTCCTGTAATGGCTTTTTTCAATGGTGGGGATCGTGCTTCAACGGAATTATCCCGCTGAACAGGAGCGTACTCAACTCCAGCCAGAATGAATTGGGGTTTAATTTCGGCGCAGGTGTTGCTCGGAAGATCCGCGGGAATCTCGAGGTCTACGGCGAGTTCCGGTATGAGCACGCCAAGCACATCGGTATTACCACAGACGTGCGGCCGATCACGATTGGTGTGCGCTGGTGAGCGCGGTTGTTTTATTCCGGGTTGGTGCGGTAACTCCACAGTGTGGTGGTTTGCTGCCGCAGTTGACTGAATGACGCTGCAGACGTGGGCTGCGAGACCGCCGCTCCGGAATTTGCTTCCAGCAGGGCCGCTTCAACGATGTAATGGACCGGCGCCAGCGTGCATGCCGGGTCGGTCGCGGTGGCGTCTCCGGTGAGCAGAAGCGCCTGACAGCGGCAGCCGCCAAAATCTTCCGACCGTCGGTCGCAACTGCGGCAGGGCTCTGGCATCCATTCTTCACCACGAAATCTGCGGAACGAGTCGGATTCCTGCCAGATCCATCCAAGAGTACGTTCGCGTACGTTCTCGAATTCGAGTCCTGGGATCACACCAGCGGCATGGCAGGGAAGCGCTTTGCCGGCGGGATCGATCAACATAAGGCGCTGGCCCCATCCGCCCATGCAGGCTTTAGGATATTTCGCGTAGTAGTCGGGGACGACTGAGTCAATACGGATGCGGCCGGCTAAACGCTTTTCTGCCGCTGCCACAACCTCTACCGCTTTCTCGACTTGCGCCCGAGTCGGCAAAAGGGCTGCGCGATTCGCCAGCGCCCATCCGTAGTACTGAGTGTGAGCAATCTCCATGCGCTCCGGCTGCAGCTGCTCAATGAAGGCGATCATCTCTTCGAGGTGGTCGAGGTTCTGACGGTGCACCACCAGGTTTACCGTGAATGCAACTTTGTGCCCGCGAATCGCTCGTGCAATTTCGATTTTGTGGGCGTGTGCCTTGGCGCCGGCGATCCAGTTTGCCGAGGCTTCCCGAGAATCCTGAAAGCTAAGTTGAATGTGATCGAGTCCCGCTGAAACCAATGCTTGCAAGCGCTCTTCCGCCAGTCCGATGCCGGATGTGATGAGGTTGGTATACAGTCCAGCCGATCGCGCGGCGCCGATCAGTTCCGTCAAATCTTGTCGCGCCAGCGGCTCGCCGCCGGTGAAGTGGGCGTGCAGCATTGCCAGCTTGCCCGCCTGCTGAAACACGCGGATCCAGTCCTCAGTTGCGAGCTCCCCCGTCGTGCCAGCCAACTGCAAGGGATTCGAGCAATAGACGCAGTGGAGCGGGCAGCGGTGAGTGACTTCGGCAATGAGGGCGAGAGGATTGGGAACCATGTTCAGTAATCGACGATCCGCTTCTGCCTGAGCTGCTCCAGAAATTTTCCAATGTCGTCGCGAATCTTGGCCGGATCGGCGTCGCCGAACTGAGTCTGCAATTCTGTGATGATCTGGCCGAAGGTGCGTTGGCCGTCGCAGCGTTCCAGCACCTGCCGGCCTGTACCTTGGAGCTTAATGGCTCCTTCAGGAAACAGGATCACACGGTTTTCTTCGCTGCCGCCCCATCGGCAGCCGGCAGCCAATCGCGGCTGGCGCAAATCCTCCGGAGGAGGCATGTCAGGCCTTCTCCTCTTCTTTTACTTTGATGCAAAATGCTCCCGGTGGCGGCCATCCCGGCTCAACGTAGGCGAAATACAGCGCGTCGAGTTGTGCCCACAAGATGTCGCACTTATCGCGCAGCGCTTGTATGGCGAGTTCCTGCTCGACTCGGGTCTTGGCGTTCTCGTGCACGAATGCCACGGCGAATTGAGCGTCTTCCGGCGCCTGCGTCAGACGCACCTGGAAATAATCCAATCCGCCAGCAAGCCACGGATAGTGCTGGCGAAGTTTCTCCATGCGCAACGAGATCAAGTCGCGGGAAAACAGCTCGGTCAGCGAAGAGGCCACGGCTTCGAGCAGCGAGCGGCTTCGCACCATGTTGAGATATTCATTCACGGCGAAGCGCGTAGCTGGAAGGGTACCCTTTCCCGCGCGAACCTCTTTCGGGTCGAGACCGGTTGCTTCGGCAAGTTTCAGCCAACGTTTAATGCCGCCTTCGCTATGGACGTCGCCATCATGGTCGATCACACGCTTGCGCCAGGCGCGCCGGAAAGCGGGATCAGGGCCGCGCGAAAGGATAATCGAGTCTTTGATGGGGATGATGCTTTGGTAGTAGTAGCGGTTCAGGGCCCAGGCTTGCAGTTGTCCGCGGCTGAGACGCCCTTCGTGCATCATCAGGTGGAATGGATGCTTGTGGTGATAGCGTTCCTCACCCACGGCCCGGAGACGGGAACGTAGCTCGTCGAGTGTGATCAGCCCGTCGTCGTTCGAAGTCGCCATCGGCTTCGCCGTGTCTATAGCTCGAACTGCCATCCGTCCTCCGCGATCTCCCAGCCCGCCTCGCGCACCTGGCGATGCTGTGCACTCGCCTCATCCAGCATGGGATTCGTGTTGTTGACGTGCACATAGATTTTACGCGGATGGCTTAACCCCGCCAACTTGCTTAGGCTGCCTTCGTTACCGGAGACGGGGATGTGGCCCATCTGGCGAGCGCTTTGCCCGCTGCCCTGGATGCGAATCAGTTCGTCGTCACTCCACAAAGCACCGTCGAACAGGAGTAAATCCGCTGATGCGATTTCCTTGAGAAGCGGGTCATCCACCTGCGGCACAGCCGGCATGTAGGCGAGCTTCGCGCCTGAGAGAGATTCAACCATCAGGCCCAAGGAAGATTCTCCCACAACCAGGTCCGATTGACGATTCTGCGCGACGTACGCGGGATAGTGGTTTCCGAGTGACAACGTCCGACAAAGCACGCCGGAGTCTTCGCCGTCTGCATTGCGAAGTGAGAATTGTTCTCGCGGGGCAAAGTTAGTCCACTGGGTCTGATTCGGTACGCGCTGCAACATGGCGAACATGGAGTTGTCATCGCGGAGGATGCGCCGGACGGACGAGGTTGAATAAATGCGCAGCGGTTGCAATTCGCGCAACAGCAGCAAACCGAGCACATGGTCGATGTCTGCGTTTAGGAGAACTGCTCCGGAGATGGGCGATTGGCGAACTCCGTCGCGCGGATGCAGCTCAGGCGTGGCTTCAATTTGCGGGCGCAGGTCAGGGGATGCTCCCAGCAAAAACCAAGACTGGCCGTCTTGAGTGATCGCCACTTGAGTCTGGGTGCGCGCTTTACCGCGAAGGCTTCCGGCTCGCAGGCCGCGGCAGTGGGCACAGCCGCAATTCCACTGCGGAAATCCGCCGCCCGCGGCTGAGCCGAGAATCTTAATGAGCATATAGGAAGTTTACCGTAACGATCCTCGTTCCGATTTGGATCGACGCTTCGCTCCCCGACACTTCCGTGTAGCCTCAAGTTCTACTTCCCGTTCGAAGCTGGGGCGCACAACGGGGAGAGTGGATGAGACGGCAGACTTCGGTTTTCAGCTTGATTATGCCGCCTGGGCTATGAAGGGGCTACCGTGGGCTCGGTGATCCACTTCCCGGTGGCACAAAGTGGTTGACCTCGGGCTGCTGGTAACTGCCGGCTTTGCGCACCACATGACAGAACTTGCATACTTTTTCCGAAGCGGCCTCAGAAACTGTGAAAATCTCTGCAACCAGACGGGGGTTTCTCTCCTGCCGCGATCTTTTTGCTTGCATTGGCGACGTTTCACGTTAGATACTGCGGATCGTCCCCTGTAACCGATTTCAGCCCTTCCCCCACCCTCCCCATTTGACGGTATCAGCGATTTCAAGTAAAAGTGCCTTCCCAAGATTCCTTGCTCTCGACGATGAGTTTGATTGCTGCTCACGCAAATCTTGGGTCGCTTGTTTGAAAAAAATTGAATGGTGTGCCGGGGCTAGAGATTAGCCTTTGAGAAGTTGGCTCAACGCAGTGGAGACAGCAGAGATGACGTGCTCTTTATAATGTAATTTTACCCCTCCCCCACGGCCACTGCGCAGTGGAGCACGTCGATATCCCACAACTTAATCTCCGCCGACAGATTCTCGATTCCGATTTCTCCCTGCATGGGAGTGCCGGTCTTGCCGCACCAGACTATGCGAAATTGAGCTTTCGTTCCTTCATATTGCACATCGACGGTGTCCCCGGGTTTTAGCTGGGCATCGACGGCCTGCAGGGTAGCACCGCGGCCGCTGATGGTTCGCAAGCTGGCGGCCTGCGTAAAGGGGCGGGAATGGACATCCAAGCCCCATATTCGTACGGGCAAGTCTACGAACACGCGCTGTTGGCGACGCCGATCCATGGCTGCTCCTTGGGCGTTCTTTGGAAATCGTAGGCTCGCCTGACCGGAAGAGATAGGTAACAGCCGTCACTGAACTGAGGTGTCGAAAGTTTGGATGGGTCTGCTCAATCGCCACGTGGCGAACGTGGGCAATACTCAATCATGTCAGCGGTTTAGCGATTTCGGATTGATTTTGTGGAGTGCGCACGGCATTTCTAGGCCACGCGCGCGGAGATGCTGCTCAGTTAGTCCAAGTCCCCAACTGAACATGCTCCGGGCCCCCGCGGGTCGCCGCAAGAGCCGCAGGCACCGACCGAAGGCGCCGTCGTCGCCGGGGCTTTGGTGGAAACCGCAAACCGCGATAGCCGCGCATCGAGCTTGATCCCGTGGCAATTTGGGCATTCCGCTTTTTGGCTGCCGTAGATCAGGACTTCAAACTAGCGATGACACTCTTTACAGACGTATTCAAAAATAGGCATCGTTATCGCTCCGGCGCCACGGTGTTTTCCGGCTAATCACTAAACAACCTGCTTCCTCAATTAGAATCAATCTGTGGGAACTTTGCAAACTCCGCAGTCGGCAGGGAGGACATCCGACTCTGAGAAGTCCTTTCCGGATGACCGGGGGGTGTTGTCCGTCCGCCCGGGTTTTGAACCGCGGCGATGGTTGCGGGGCGGCCATGTACAGACCCTTGCCAGCTTTTTTCTGCAGCGGCGAATTCATTTGCCACCCCCCGAACGGCGATTGATCGAGGTCGAATCCGGCATCGGCGTCCTTTGCCTGTGTCACTGGCAGAGCGATCGCCGCAACGCGCCGACGCTCATTGTGGTGCATGGCCTGGAAGGATCGGCAGACTCGCAATACATGCTGGGAGTAACCAGGAATGGCTTGGCTGCAGGCATGAACGTGGTGCGTATGAACCAGCGCAACTGCGGCGGCATGGATCATCATGCAGCCACACTTTATAACTCAAGCCTTTCGGCGGATGTGGCCGCGGTGGCTCGCAACGTGGTGGAGCGTGACGGTGTTTCGCAATTTGCCCTGGTTGGCTTTTCCATGGGCGGAAATCTGGTCTTGAAACTGGCAGGGGAGTGGGGCAGGGAAGGCCCGAAACAATTCCGTGCGGTAGCGGCGGTTTGCCCTGCGATGGATCTCGCGGCTTCGGCAGACGCGTTGCATGCACCCGCGAATCGCCTTTACGAATACTATTTCCTCATGCAGTTGTTCCGCCGTTTCCGCCGCAAGGTGCGTTTGTTTCCCCATCGCTTCGAGGTTTCACGCCTGCAGGGAGTGGCCAGCCTGCGTGGCTTCGATGACCGAGTTACAGCGTTCTATTGTGGATTCTCCGATGCGACGGATTATTACGCCCGTGCGGCCGCTGCCAATGTGGTAGATCGGATTAGCGTGCCAGCGCTGATCATTCACGCCGCGAACGATCCTTTCATCCGAGTGTCGCCTGAGACACGGAAGAAAGTCCTTGCCAATCCCAATATCACTTACATTGAAACCGCAGACGGAGGTCATTGCGCGTTTCTGGGACAAATCAATGGCGGGACGCGGGACGACGGCCGCTGGGCAGAGCACGAGGTGGTCGAGTTTGTGAAGCAACGCGCTGCCTGAAGAACTCTTCCATCAGGTGGCAACAACTTCAGGCAGCCTCAGCTTGCTCGGGCTGGATTGCGTCGCAACCAACCCAATATCTCAGGGCCGCGACCTTTCCATCTGGTTCGAAGGAAGGCGAGGGCCAACATTGCCAGGAAGATCTGCAGCAAGCCCAGCGATGCAGTGCCAATGCTGCATGCACGCTTGGGTAGGATGGAAAGGCGCCCGTAAACAAACTCAAGGTGCACCCAGTAAACCAGCAGAGAAGCTTGTCCTAGCTGAATCAGAGGGCTGAAGCCCCACTGCCCCGCGCCCCAGCGACACCAGGCATAACTTCCCGCCAGGATTATTAACAACATACCCAAACGAATTAGAAGGAAACTCGGACTCGTGTGCCAGAAGTCATCGACGGCGTAGAACCGCCAGGGTTGCAAGTGCCACCAGTGTGCGGCTTCAGTAAGGACGATTCCCCCGACTCCCACGGAGAGAAATATCCATGGTTCGCGGCTCCGGGCCCAGTCGCTTTGCAAGATCAATCCGATCGCGAGTCCCGCGAACGCAAATGCAGCCCAGGGAAAAATGGGAAACAGCCAGGCTTGCGGAGATCCCAGATTATGAACTCCGTTGATGTAAGACTCGATCGGCCAAGGCAGCCAGCGTGGACGCCACGTGGTCCATAGCGGGGGAGTGAGCAGAGAGACGAGCAGCGTTGTTCCCGCGGCAGCAAGTACAAGTGCGGTCTGCCTCCTGCGTCCGCGGTTCAACGACAGAATCAACCAGCACAGCAACCCCATCAGCATCATGGATACTCCGATGGTGTTGAGAACATCCACGCGAAGTAGGTCGCTCCACGGCGCCCATCCCCAGGCAATGAGAAATTCCTGCAAGCGGAAGAGCAGGCCTAGGACGAAAATCTCGGCACCGCGACGAACGATAGTGTGAGCAATCTGTGCCGGAGATAGACCTTTGCGCCACAACTTTTCAGTCACCAGCGCAAAGGAGATTCCCGCCAGAAAAAGAAAGAGTGGAGCCGGAAACGTTCCACCCAGTTGCGAGTACATGAAAAACTTACTCGGGCGCGCTCCGGGACTCAACCAGGAGTCATAGCAGTGAGTCTGAAACATCAGGACGCAGGCAAGTCCGCGCATCCAATCAATGTAGGAGAGGCGAGATGGAGCAGCGGCCGCCGTGGGCATGGGTCGCCGAGAGAATTCGGCATCGGCAGTATACGGCAGCGATCTGAATCGGTTGATCGTAATTCGAGTAATCGTAAGACCCGATGCCTACGCAGAGCCAACGGTCTAAGCGATGCTAGTAGGACCTGTAAACGGAGGTTAGGCTCAATTCGAGACGGAGTCCACGCAGTCCTCTCGATGTGCGTCGAGGGCAAGGAGCCTGGTGACCAGGTGTTCACACGGGAAGATGGCAAGCTCATCGGCGACTGTCGAAAAACTGGTACAAGATGTGCTGCAATGTTGGCCTCGGCAGGATGGCGTGTCGCGTCTGTGATCGAACTGTGACGGGAGACAATTGTGAGTGCGGCCGTAGCAGCCTGCACTACGTCGGCCTCTTGATACACGATCTCCGGCGAACAAAATGCCGGAATCTACGGCGTCTGGGTGTGGACGAGAAAACGATTATGAAGATCGGCGGCTGGAAGACAAGGTCGGTGTTTGATCGCTACAATATCGTGAATGAGAAAGACCTCGCGGACAGCAAAGCTGGATCAGAAGGCACAGCAGCGAAAACTACGGCACAGTAGTGGCACAGTACCCTCGAAATCCAGCATGAAGGACGAGAGCAGCAGCGTGAATTAGCCTAGCCAAATTAATAGCTTGCCTTGAAATGGGCGCGTAGCTCAAACGGATAGAGCACCGGATTTCTAATCCGGTGGTTGCAGGTTCGATTCCTGCCGCGCCTACCACATCTGTGTATCGAGGGTAGTGCGTCTAATTTCCAACAGGGGTCAGAGAGGTAACGATGGCGCCCTCATCGGTGGTCGCAGACCTCTGCACGACTGCCAGAGGGCGGGTCTGTGACAATGCGGATTGACAAAGAATTGCTGCTTAAAGCACTCGCGGGGTAATATCAAATTCATGTGGAGAACCGGATTCCTCTTGACCTGTTTCATTGCTCTGAGCACGATCGGCGAGGCTCAGACCGTAACATTGGCCCTACAGGAAGACCTCAGCTCGAAGTTGCTTACGGGGACTGTGTTCACAGCGGAGGACTCCACGAGAAAGATTTATCCCGGGCATGTGGTCACGCATCCCGCGCGGCGCTTACTTCGGCGCGGCTCAATGAGATTGGTATTCGATGATCCCGTAGTGCCGGTTACAAACGAGGGAGTAGTTCGAGCGGGAAATAAGAAGCGGCTGCTAAAGTTGGGCGGCTCACTCGCGGCGGCTAAATTGGCGGACGATGCTGTGGACGGTATTATCTGAGCCACTAAAGCTCGGTACGTGGCGATTGCTGTTTCTGCCGCTCTGATCATCTTTCAAAAAGGCGGCGAAGCTAAGCTCCACAAGGGGGACACAATTGAGGTAGAACTTAGGCGCGATACCCTGTGGAAATTAGATGACCCACTACCGTGTCGAGCGGTGCGTATCAAGCGTATCAAGCGCTGCGTTGCCATCGGCATCCCCGGCACGCTAAGATAGTGTGTACACAACTTCTTCGCCTTTATCCCTAGTAATTAATTTGGCGCTGTATTTTTGCGGGCAAGGGTGTGTGCGACCCCTGGGCTGCCGCGGGCTGGCACGCGTCTGCGCGAAATCTTCCTTACGGAGCTGAAATTGAAGAACGGCAAGGCTGCGGTGATCGTCGGCGCGCAATGGGGCGACGAGGGTAAGGGCAAAATCGTCGACGTACTCTCGGAGAACTTCTCCGTCGTCGCCCGCTATGCCGGGGGGCACAATGCCGGACACACCGTCATCATCAACAGTAAGAAGTTTATTTTGCAACTTGTTCCCTGCGGCGTGTTGCGAGGCGGCTGCCGCAGCGTGATCGGAAATGGCGTGGTGCTCGACCCCATGGCCTTCCTGAAAGAGGTGGGGGCGTTGCGCGACGCGGGGGTGAAGGTTGACGGCAACATCTTCGTCTCAAATCGTGCCCAGGTGATCCTGCCCTACCACCGCATGATTGAACTGGCAGCAGAAAATGCACCGGGCCGGGTAAAGATCGGTACGACATCGCGCGGCATTGGTCCGGCCTACGAAGACAAGATGGGCCGCCGCGGACTGCGCGTGGCCGACCTACTCGATCTCCAACTCCTCAGGAAGCACATCGAGAATGCCGTGCACGAGAAGAACATGATCGCGCATGCGCTCTTTAACTCCGAGCCGCTCGATGCCGACAAGATGTATGCGGAGTATGCGCAGGCGGCAGAGAGGGTTGCTCCCTTCGTGTGCGACACAGCGGTCCTATTGAACCAGGCTCTTCGCAATGGCGAAGCCATCCTGTTTGAAGGAGCGCAGGGGACAATGCTCGACATTGATCACGGGACCTATCCCTTCGTGACCTCTTCCAGCGCCACTTCCGGGGGCGCGGTGATCGGTACGGGCGTGGCTCCCAATGCGATTGATTCTGTCATTGGAATCACCAAGGCGTATTGCACGCGGGTTGGCGAAGGACCGTTTCCCAGCGAAGAGAGAAATGAAGCCGGAGAGCGGCTGCGGGCGCGCGGAAATGAATATGGCGCGGTGACTGGGCGTCCACGGCGCACAGGCTGGCTCGACTTGCCACTGTTGCGTTACGCTGGCATGATTAACGGAATCTCCTGGCTGGTAGTTACGAAGTTGGATGTGCTGGACGAACTGGCGGAGATCCCAGTCTGTGTCGGCTACAAGATCGATGGCAAGAAAACCATGGAGATTCCACCGCAGGCCAGCGGATACGAGAAGATCGAATGCATTTATCAGAAGCTACCCGGCTGGAAAACTTCGACTGAGGGCATCACGAGGTTTGACAAATTGCCCAAGCCGGCGCGTGACTACCTGGCATTTCTGGCGAAACAAGCCGGCGCGAAGATTGGAATGGTTTCAACTGGACCAGACCGGGACCATACCATTGTCATGGAAGAGTTTGTGGGGACATTGAAAACCGCTGTGCCGGGAAGGGGCTGACTTTAGGCTTGTACGCGATAAGGAGAGGATGATGGTGGTTCTGGTGGTTACGTGGATGGCGAGAGCAGGTCAAGAAGCCGAAGTTGCCACGGTGTTTTCGAAACTTACCGAGGAATCGCGCAAGGAGCCGGGCTGCGTCATGTATCAAGTGCACCGGCACAAGACCGAGCCACGACGCTTCTTCATTTACGAACAGTATAAGGACGATGCTGCGCTGGAAGCCCATCGAACCGCACCGCATTTTTTGCAGTATGCGCGCAAGGAACTTCCCAAGGTCGCGGAGCGCGTGGAAGGGAATCTCTTCGAGCCTCTGGGATGAAGGGCAGCGGTCCGTTCGCTTCTACTTGACCTTGTCAATCATCAACTCGCCGCCCGTGGCATAACTTTCTTTGGACACTTCATGAAAGGCCACAACGATGGCCGCGCGCCGCGCGCCAACTTCTTCAACGATGGCTTCTGTGATCCGTTTGGCTAGCTTGCGTTTCTGTTCGGCCGTGCGGCCTTCGAGCATCGTGATTTGAACTAAAGGCATCGGCAGTTCTCGGTTCTCCGCTTTTCATTCTTATAAAACGCCACTCCAGTTCACGTCGCCCACAACCGCACACTGAGGAATTTACTGTGCCAGTTCGTATCCGGCAAAGAAAAAGCTGAGCTCGAAACGGGCCGTGTCCTCGGCGTCGGAACCGTGAATGGCATTGTTTTCGATGTTGGTGGCCCACTTCTTGCGAATGGTGCCTTCCTCGGCATTGGCCGGATTGGTGGCGCCCATCAGCTTGCGCAGGTCGGCTATAGCGTTTTCCTTTTCCAGAGCCAGAGCTACGATCGGGCCGCTGGACATGAAGGTAGTGAGCGAGTTGTAAAACGGCTTGCCGGCATGCACCGCGTAAAACTGTTCAGCCTGGTGTTTCGAAATTTCCAGCATCTTCAAGCAAAGGATTTGGAAACCCTGTTTTTCGAACTGTTCAATGATGTCGCCGATGCCTTTTTTGCGAACTGCGTCGGGTTTTATGATGGTGAGAGTCCGTTGCAGAGTTTTCATAGTTCTGTTGTGAATCCTTGATAATCGTGGCTTTGCATATCTAAGCCTTGGCGAATGTTCCCAGCGCTGCGGCGAGCGTTTCGCCAATCGCTGCGGGCGACTTCGCTACCCGAATGCCGGCAGCTTCCAGAGCTGTAATTTTCTCCGCGGCCGTGCCCTTGCCGCCGGAGATGATTGCTCCAGCGTGTCCCATGCGGCGTCCTGGAGGCGCTGTCTGGCCGGCGATGAAGCCGACGACCGGTTTCTTCATATGTTTTTTCACGAAGTCGGCAGCAGCTTCTTCAGCACTGCCGCCGATCTCACCGATCATGATCACTGCCTCGGTCTGAGGGTCACGATTAAACAGATCCAGCGCATTCACAAAAGTTGTTCCAATAATAGGATCGCCGCCTATGCCAATGGCTGTCGACTGCCCGATGCCGCGCTGCGTGAGTTGGTGAACTGCTTCATAGGTGAGCGTACCCGAGCGCGACACGATGCCCACCGAACCTTCCCTGTGAATCGACGCGGGCATGATTCCGATCTTGCACTTCCCCGGCGAAATAATGCCCGGACAGTTGGGCCCGATTAATCGTGAGCGGCGGTTCTGCAGAAACTCCCAGGCTTTCACCATGTCGAGGGTGGGGATGCCTTCCGTGATGCAGACGATGAGGTCAACTTCAGCGTCGGCTGCTTCCATAATTGCGTCAGCAGCAAACGGCGGTGGCACAAAGATCACGGTTGCATTGGCGCCAGTTTTTTCGACGGCCTCTCGCACGGTGTTGAAAATGGGCCAGCCTTCGTGTGTAGTGCCGCCTTTTCCTGGGGTGACGCCGCCGACAATCTGGGTGCCATAAGTGGCAGAGGTCTTGGCGTGAAAGGTGCCTTCGCGTCCGGTCAAGCCCTGCACCAGCACGCGTGTGTTCTTATCAACCAAAATTGCCATAAATAGTTTTGCCCCCGCTCCTAACGCCACTCAGCCCTAGCCGGAACGCCTTTCGCCGCCGCAACGACTTTATCCGCGGCGTCTTTCATCGTTTCGGCTACCACGAAGTTGAAGCCTGACTCCATCAGGATTTTCTTGCCCTCGTTCACGTTCGTGCCCTCGAGCCGGAGCACGACAGGCAGCTTGATGTTTGTTTTTCTCGCCGCCTCAACCACTCCTGTGGCTAAGGTGTCCACGCGCAGGATGCCGCCGAAAATATTGATCAGCACGGCTCTCACATTCTTGTCGCTCAGCAGGATCTCGAATGCGTGCGCGACCTGCTCGGAGTTAGCGCCCCCGCCGACATCGAGGAAGTTTGCGGGCATACCGCCGGCATACTTGATGATGTCCATCGTGGCCATGGCCAGACCCGCGCCATTGACCATGCACCCCACGCTTCCGTCGAGCTTGATGTAGTTCAGACTGTACTTCGAAGCCTCGACCTCGAGCGGGTCTTCTTCAGTAATGTCGCGCAGTTCGCGAAGGTCGGGGTGACGGAACAGAGCGTTGTCATCGAAAGTGATTTTGGCGTCGAGAGCGAAGAGTCGGCCGTCGCTGGTGGTGATAAAGGGATTGATCTCAAGCAAGGAGGCGTCGGTGTCGAGAAAACACTTGTAGAGATTAGTCAGAAACTGTACTGAGGGATGGATCTGCTTCGGCTTGAGGCCGAGTTTGAAGGCTATTTTGCGCGCCTGAAAGGCTTCCAGGCCCATGCCGGGATCGATATACTCCTTCAATATGGCATCGGGATTTTCTTCCGCGACTTGCTCAATTTCCATGCCTCCAGCCGCAGAGGCCATGAAAACCGGCTTGCCCTCGGCACGATCTACAAGAACGCCGAGATAAAGTTCCGTTTCTATCGGCAGCGTTTCTTCAATTAACAAGCGGCGCACAATGCGGCCTTCGGGGCCGGTCTGGTGCGTAACCAATTTCATACCCAGCATCTTCTCGGCGAGATCGCCGGCTTCAGGAACGGATTTTGCGATCTTCACGCCGCCGCCCTTGCCACGTCCACCGGCATGGATTTGGGCTTTGACCACCACTCCGAGCGCGCCCGAGCTCAGCAACTCTCTGGCGACCGCTTCGGCTTCGTCACGGGATTCGGCCATGCCGCCGCGGGGCACGGTCACGCCATATTTCTTAAGAATCGCCTTGCCCTGATACTCATGAATTTTCATGATTGCTTTCTCTTCTGCTTAATCGGCAGGAATGCGCTTGCAGCTTAGAGCAGCGGGCAGCAAACTCTTGATTTTATAGAAGGGGAACGGATTAGGGCAAACAGACCTTGCTTACCTTACAATTCCGACCAGCATGATACTCGACGTACTCCATCGCATCGCCAATCACGGTGAATCGCTCGCTCGCGCTGAGGCCTGCAATCTCATGGCGGAGGTGCTCGCGGGCAAGTGCTCCAATGCGCAGATCGCCGCGCTGCTCGTGGCACTCCACATGAAGGGCGAGACGGTAGAGGAAATTGTCGGCTTCGCCGAGGCAATTCGCGCCGCGGCCGCGTCTTTGCCGTTCACGAATCTGGCTGGCGAAGAGGATTCTGAAACTGTTGCCCTAGACGTCAGCGGTACCGGACGCGGCGCGCTGGTCGACTCATCGTTGGTCGACACCAGCGGGACAGGCGGCGATGCCAGTGGGACATTCAATATCTCAACCGCCACGGCGTTCGTAACTGCCGGAGCAGGCGTGCGAGTGGCCAAGCACGGCAATCGCAGCATCAGCTCAAAATGCGGGTCGGCCGATGTCATGGAAGCCCTGGGAGTGAAAATTCAGCTTTCGCCTGAGCGCGCCGTCCAGTGCCTGCACTCAGTTGGAATCTGCTTTCTGTACGCGCCAGATTTGCATCCAGCCATGAAACAGGTCCAAACAGTGCGCCGGGAATTGCGCATGCGGACCATGTTTAACTTGCTGGGACCTCTCACCAATCCAGCACGAGCTTCGGGGCAAGTGGTGGGGGTCTATTCGATCGATCTGGTGGAGAAGCTAGCTGAGGCGCTGAGCATGCTGGGGCTGCGTCGCGCACTGGTTGTACACGGGCTCGACGGTTTGGATGAGATCACCGTCACTGGACCCACGCGCGTGGCCGAAGTTCGCGAAGGTATCGTGCGAGCTTATGAGGTCACGCCGGAAGAGTTTGGATTCCAATGTGCCCCTCTGGCAGATATTAGCGGCGGCGATGCACCGGAAAATGCAGAGATTATTCGTGCGGTGTTGAGAGGCAAGAAGTCAGCCCACCGTGATGTTGTTTTGCTCAACTGCGCGGCGGCACTGGTGGCGGCGGGAACAGCAGACCACATAGCTGAAGCCGTGCCGCTAGCCACGCACTCGATTGATTCGGGCGCAGCCACGAAGAAGTTGGATGCGCTGGCAAGGTTTACCAATACACGAGGATAAGGAATACCGCTGCCATCCTGAGCAAGCGAAGACCGATGCAATCTCTCGCCCGATAGCGATGCCCAGCCTCTCCATGGGGGCTCTTCAATATTCGGGCAAGGCCGGCGATCAGCCAGTTCGCGTCTGGGAAGAAAGGCCGGCGGGATGGGAGTACGCAGGTCTTTCGTTTGCGCTCAGAATGACAAAATGGGGAGTGATTTTTTGTTGAGGGTGAACAACCTGCGGAGATCTACTTCACTTCCGCCTTCTCCAAGTACTGCGCCACTCGCACGTTCCATCCCAAATCCTTTTTCATCACGTCACGCAGTTGACCGGAAGCGTCAGGCTCGCCGTGCACCAGATATGTGACCCCGGGCTGGTTGCGGAAAGTGTGCAACCACTCCAATAGTTCCGGCGGATCGGCGTGGTCGCTGAACTGTTCGAGCGCTGCGACCTGTGCCCGGATAGGAACAGAATCACCGAACAGCTTCACTTCTGGCGCTTTGCTCTTGATAGTGAATCCCCGCGTGCCGGGAGCTTGAAAACCGATGAAAAGAATCAGATTCCTGGGATCGGGCAGGCGCTGTGCCAGGTGGTGCATGATGCGGCCTCCGGTGACCATTCCGCTGGAAGAGATGATGATCGAAGGAGATGCAGCTGCGTTGATCTTCTTGGATTCTTCGGGAGTTGACGCGAAAGTGAAGCCTGGCCAATTCAGCGGGGATCCGTGCTGCTGAATCAAATTGCGAGTGTCGTCGCTGTATTCTTCGGTATGTTTCAAGAAAATCTGGACAGCCTTGATGGCCATGGGGCTATCGCAGAAGACGGGCAATCGCGGCATCTGGCCCGACTCCATAAGATGCTTGAGGATGAACAGCAATTTCTGGGTACGCTCAATGGCGAACGCGGGCACGACAACACTTCCGCCACGCTTGGCTGCGGCCGTAATCAGGGCAGCCAGTTCCGGCAGCGGATCTTGCGTGGGATGCAGCCGGTTTCCGTAAGTTGACTCCATCACCAAGAGGTCTGCCGTTTCGCCTTCCATTGGGCCGGAGTGCACGACTTTTCCTGGCGCGATGGTTTGGTTGCGGACGCGGCCAATGTCACCAGTGAACAGCAGCCTGCGGGTCTGACCAGCCGTCTGGAGCGTGATTTCAGCCATGCATGAACCCAGAATGTGCGCAGCGCGAACAAAGCGGAAAGAAAGCTCGGGTGAGACTTGCGCCGTCTGCTCGACATTCACCGGCTTGAAGTTTCTGAGTGAGTCTTGCGCTTCCTCGAGCGTATAGAGCGGGAGGGCTGGGTAGTGTTTCGATTTGTTCGTCTTGTTGTAGAACGCAGCATCTTCTTCCTGTAGGTGGCCGGAGTCGGGCAGAATGATGCCGCATAAATCAATCGTCGGCGGCGTAGCATAGATGGGCCCGCGAAAACCTGCCTTCACCAGGCGCGGAATCCAGCCACAATGGTCGAGGTGTGCATGGGTAAGAATGACGGCGTCAATCTCTTTGGCCGGGACCGGCAGGTCCCGCCAGTTGCGCTCGCGCCATTCCTTCTGCCCCTGAAAAAGGCCGCAGTCGACGAGTACCTGCAAGCCGCTCGAACTGGAAAGCTCTGCTGAGGTATTGATGAGATGCTTCGACCCGGTAACAGTGCCGGCAGCGCCGAGGAATTGGATGTAGGCCAACGAATCCTCCTAACTCAAATAAAATCCGTCAAACACCCATTGCAGCGGCGCGATGACAAGCTCTAAGAACCACGATTGAAAAAATTACTTCGAATCTTCTGCCTGAATTTTGAAAGTATTATTCGTGGTATCGCTTTCCGGGATGCTGCTGTCGTTGACAACAGCTTCCCGAGGTGCCGCCGGAACTTCCATACGGATCACGCCCTTGTTCTTTCCACGCACCTCCAGCCGTTTGGTAACTTCGCCACCGAATCTTACGGTGACTGGCACTTCGGCTCCTGCACCTCCCAAATTTTCCACCGTGACGGTGACCATGTAGCCTTCGGTCAGCATTTTTCGCGGGAAAGCCGACGCGACGCGAAAATCAGGCAAGCCACGATCGCGATAGACCCAATCATCGAAAAACCATTCCAGATCACGCTGGGTCTGCGCCGCAATCAATCGAGGCAAGTAAGAAGGCTCTTTGTCCTGCTCGGGATGATACCCGGCCAATGCTTTCTTGAGCGCCGGTTCCCCGACCATATCCCGAAGCATCCACCAGACGTACATTGCCTTGCCACGGTACAACTCTTCACTCGCGGTATTGAGCAGCGAATGATCTGTTGCATCTTCAGACCTCGGAGCGAAATCCGGTCTTTCGGCGTCCAAGAATGCCGAGCGGTGTAGACCCATGTAGTCAAGCGCGGTCTGCCGCCCACTTGTCTGTTCCAGATAAAGAGCTTGCATGAAATGTGCGAGGCCTTCGTGGATCCACGGACGCGGCGAGGTAAACGCGGCGTGAGTCAAAGCATGCGCCAGCGAAATCTGCGCCAGCTTAAGATCGTCTCCCAGAGGTGTCAGCAGCAGATTGCCGCTCTCGAACGGAACTGCTGCGCTGCCGGGTAACTCGACCACTTGGGCTTCGGCTCGCGGCGGACCGAACCAGTTGGTAATGAGAGGAAGAACTTTGTCTGTGGCTTCGGCATAGCGCTCGGCTATCGATTTGTGCTCGGTCAGGCAATGAATCCTAACTATCCCGCGATTCAGTAGCGAATAGCTTGCAATGACAAAAGCCGGGATGGTTTGGCCCAGCGGTTGGAATGCACACTCGGCGCCGACCAACTGGCCTTGCCCTTCCGGCGGAGAAGTTCTTCTACAGCCCGCCGTGTTAAGAATGATTTCCGGTGGCGCTCCGACACTCTCGCGCAGCACGTTTACGTGCAACTGCACCTGAGAGTCGGCTTCGCGACGCTTCCACCGTCCAAGCGTATCGAACATGCTGTTACCGTCCGAGAGATTTGCGGCTTCTGTGGCTATTGGATACCAGGCGACGTACCCCGCACCGCGCACTGCGGTGAATTTGGAGCTGATCTGGTCCCAGTCCGTTGTGCGGGCTGCGGCTTCGGGCGTGCCGATGCGCGTGAGCCTTGTTGTATTGAGCGGGACGACGCCTTCATAGGCGATCTCCAACTCAAATGTGCCCTTGGGCACGACGACCTGAGGCAAGCTCACAATCGCTTCTGACAACGCTCCGGTGTGATCCAAGTCGGAAGTATAGATTTGCGACACAAACTGGAGCGGCTTTTCTCCGGCCTTGACAGAACGCCAGTCCAGTGAAGAAGAAATCTGCAGGATTGCGGTTTTCTGCGGCTGGCTTGAATCGTTCCGCAGCGCGACTCTGCCGCGGACTGCAAGCCGATGCTGCTCCGGTTCAACTTGAACGTTGAGATCGTAGTTGGCGAATGCAAAGGCCTCGCGCTCCAGGGAGAAAGCACTCACCACAGAGACACAGAGGGCACCGAGGAAGCAAAAGTGCACGACTCGAAAATTCATTTCTCACCCGAGGAATTTTCGCGGGCGCGCCTTTGCCTCACGATTTCATAAAGCACTACCGCTGCGGCTACGGAGACATTCAGAGACGATACTTTGCCGAGCATGGGAATCGAAACCAGAAAATCGCACTTCCTCTTCACCAAATCATGCAACCCTTTACCTTCCGCGCCCAGAACCAGCGCACAATCCATGTTGTAATCGAGCGCGTCATAGGTCTGAGAACCGCGCTCGTCGAGACCGACAGTCCAGAGGTTGCGCTCTTTCAACTCTTCCACCGTGCGCGCGATGTTGGTTACTCTCGCAATCGGCAGATGTTCGCTTGCACCTGCCGACGCTTTGGTGACGGTTCCCGTGACGCTTGCGGCGCGGCGCTCTGGGATCACGATGCCGTCCGCGCCGGCTGCATCTGCGGTGCGGAGGATTGCTCCCAGGTTGTGCGGGTCTTCGACGCCGTCGAGTACCACGATGAGGGAGTATTGTCCTCGCTTGGCTCCGACGACGTCATCGAGATCACTGTATTGCTTCGCGGATGTGACCGCTACGACGCCTTGATGCGCGGAATTGCCGACCATGCGGTCCAACTCAGTTCGTTGCAGGAAGCGCATGGGCACAGCGAGTCGGCGGCAGTCTTCGATTAGACGCTGCAGGCGTAGGTCGTGACGCTCCTTGGCCATGCCAACCCACTCGAAAGCGCGTCCGCGGGCCTTGAGAGCTTCGGAGACGGCGTTGATTCCGTAGATGTAATGCATGGAATATTCAGTGTACCGAAAGGTGAGGGAGGGATACGTTCAGCGGGATTGACGCTCCAGAATGTCCACAATTTCGCCGGGCTCGGGACGCTCAGTGTAATCCTCATTCGCGGAGGCGTAGAGTACGGTTCTGTCGTGTTCGAGGATGTAAGTTGCCGGAATCGGCAGTTCCCAAGTTTCATCGCCATTGGCAAACGGAAGGTTGACGAAGGCGTGGCGATAGATCGCTTGTTGTTCATCATTTACGTGGTGGGTCAGGCGGAACTGGCGCGCCACTTTGTTGCCCGAATCCGAGAGCAAAGGAAAACACAGTTTGTGTTGGTCGTGCATGAAGAAGGATTGCTTGACCGTTTGCGGCGAGATAGCTACGAACGATGCTCCCCATCCAGCCATCTGCGCCAGCGCAATATTCATGGCTTCCATTTGTCCGACGCAGAAGGGGCACCAACGTCCGCGGATGAAGGAGATAACGAGACGTCCTTTGGCGAGCAAGTTAGCCGAAGAAACCATCTTGCCGTTGTGATCTGGAAGTTCGAATTCCGCTGCCTTTTCCCCGATGCGCAGGATGTTGTCGGCAGAACGACGCTGTTTTAATTCTGCGACAGCTCGTTCGTGAATGGCCTGCGTTTCCGGCGGAACGTATTTCGCAATCAGTTCCTTGCGCTGGGCGAGAATGTCGCGGAGTGGCCGCGTGTCCGTGCCTAGAGCGGATTCTTCAACGGAGCGCCATTTCATCATGATGGACAGAGCACGGGAGAAGGGTTCAGCCGAGCCTCCGGCACGGTTTACCAATTTGTGAGATTACCCGCCGCTGAAGTGGCGGGCTACTCTCAATCGTCCTTCCAGGACGAACTACGCTTCATGACGAACTACGAATTGCCATTTGCCCACGCATTCTACATTCCTGGCAGCTTCATCCCAGCGAGACGGCGTGCGAAGCTGGGTTTGCCCATCTGCTTGAACATCTTTTTCATTTGGGCATACTGACGAAGAAGATTGTTTACTTCCTGAACGCTGGTGCCGGAGCCGCGGGCGATGCGCTTGCGGCGGCTGCCGTTGATTACTTCGTGGTGATTGCGCTCGTGCATGGTCATCGAACTGATAATGGCCTCGACACGGTTGATTTGTTTTTCGTCGACGTTGTCAGCGGCTTTCTGCAAGCCGGAAAATGGTCCGATGCTGGGAAGCATACCGATCAGGCTCTTCATCGATCCCATCTTCTTAACCTGGCGAAGCTGGTCGCGGAAATCCTCCAGTGAGAAGCCATCACCGGTGAGGGCCTTGGTGGCCATCTCCTCGGCTTTTTTCTTGTCGATCTGCTGCTCCGCCCGCTCGATGAGTGAAAGAATGTCGCCCATGCCGAGAATGCGCGAAACGATACGGTCGGGATGGAACGGCTCCAGCGCGTCGTACTTTTCGCCCACGCCAATGAACTTGATGGGCTGCCCGGTCACCTGACGAATGGAAAGGGCCGCGCCACCGCGGGCGTCGCCGTCCATCTTGGTGAGCACCACGCCGGTGAGTGAGAGCCTCTTGTGGAACTCGTCGGCGGAGCGGACCGCGTCCTGGCCCGTCATGGCGTCGGCGACGAACAAAATTTCTGACGGATTCAGCAGCTTCTTCAGCGACTGCATCTCTTCCATGAGTTGATCGTCGATGTGGAGGCGGCCGGCGGTGTCGACGATCAGCACGTCGCATCCGGAAACCACTGCCTCACGGCGCGCTTCTTTGACCAGCCGCTCCACCGTCGCCGTGTTCGCTTCACCGGCCTCACCTTCGTAGATGTTTGATTTGACGGCCTGCGCCACAATTTTCAGTTGTTCGCGTGCAGCGGGACGGTACACGTCCACTGAAACCAGCAGCGGACGATGTCCGCCATTCTTCAGCCAGTGCGCCAGCTTGCCCGAGGTTGTGGTCTTGCCGGAACCCTGGAGTCCGGCCATCAGGATCACGGTAGGCGGCTGCGAGGCAAATTTTATCCGCGCGGTGTCGTGTCCGAGCGTCTCGACCAGTTCGTCGCGGACGATCTTGATGACCTGCTCGCCGGGCGATAGAGCAGTGAGAACTTCCTGGCCGACAGCTTTGGCCTGAATGCGGTCGATCAGCTCCTTGACGACTTTGAAGTTGACGTCGGCTTCCAGCAGCGCCAGCCGAATCTCGCGCAGCGCCTCCGCAATGTTCTCTTCGGAGAGCTTGGCTTGTCCGCGAAGGCTCTTGAACGCTCGCTGCAGTTTTTCTTGAAGATTCTCGAACATAGCCTTTTCAGAGTGTATATTACCAGCGGTCGGTTAAGAATCATCGGTCCCGAAGATGCCTGCATGCACGATACCGTCTGCTTGCAGGAGAGAAAGACGGGACTGCTCGAGTCAGGGGTGAGACTTCACGATCAATTCTGCCATCTCACTGTTGGCTGCGGAGACAGGAAGATCGAGGAATCGGCATCTGATTTTTTATGTGTCTTTGCCAGGCCCGGATCCGACTCCAAAGAGAAGGACTGAACCTATTTTGCTACGGATCGAATCTGAATGTTTGTCCATCCAGAAGGAGTACTTTGAAGAATGTTGGGACGACCTGAACTGTGTTTACGGCGCAAACACTTCCCTCGCAGCAATCACCGTGTCGCAGTGGATCGTCACCGTGTCATCCACATTGCGGGCGTAGCCGCCGGCGAAGGTGACCATCACGGGAATGGCTCGAGCTCTCGCCACGCGAAATACTAACTCGTCGCGCTTCTTCAATCCTTCAATCGTTAGAGCCAGGCCACCCAGTTGATCTTCACGGTACGCATCGGCGCCCGCGATGTAGCACAGCAGATCGGGCTCGAACTGGCGCAGTCCGGAGCTGAGTGCGTTGTCGAGCCAACCCAGATAGTCGTCGTCTCCGACACCGTCCGGCAGGTCTACGTCGATGGAAGAGGGCGGCTTCCACGTGGGGTAGTTGTTGTGCTGATGCAGCGAAATCGTGAAGACGTCGCCCGCGTCTGCTCCATGCATCTTAGCCGGCCGCGCTTGAGCTCGTGTGGACGTGGAAGCCGACGGCAACGGCTCACTAGCCGTCCGCGTGGGGGCAAAGATTGCCGCGGTGCCGTTGCCGTGATGAACGTCGCAATCGACAGTCATGGCGGTGTGAATCTTGTGGTCGCGCTGCATACGACGGATGGCGACGGCAACATCGTTGATCATGCAGAATCCCTCGCCATGGTCGGGAAAAGCATGGTGGAAGCCGCCGCCAATGTTAATGGCGATGCGATCGGTCAAAGCCTGGCGCGCGGACAGAATCGATCCGCCTGCCGCCAGCCAGAATGCCTGGACGAGTTCGGGGGAAAAAGGAACTTCGAGTTGCATCTCTTCCTGCGGGCTGAGCGTGCCGGTCTTCAGCTTGCGAACATACTCCGGGGCGTGGACCAGCAGGATGTCCTGATCGGAAGCTGGTTGAGGAGGGAGGAAGTCTTCGGCACTGGCGACAGCCGTTTGCAGCAGGCGGTCGTGGACTCGGCGATATTTCTCCGCAGGGAAGACGTGTGCGCCGATGGGAAGGTAATAATTGTCGCTGTAAATGAGTTTGAAGGGAAGCATGCCAGTACGCTTCCATGATACTGCGGCGTCATGCTGCAATGGCCTGGACGGGAAGTTTCTGGCCAAAGCACGACCCAGCAAGCATGGCAGAGAGAATGCCTTTCGCGGTTTACGGGCAATAGGCAAGTAAGGGGTTCTTCGACTGCGTGTAGCTTCACGCACGACAACTTCGCTCCGGATGCAGCGCAAGACATGCGACGGAGGATGGCTATCGCTTCTTGGATGAATTCAGGGTCGGCGCGGCCATGGGTCTTCTCACCGGCACAATTGCTCCTTTTGACGGATCGGCCGCGGCGCTGGCTCTGGTGAGCACTTCTTCCTGAATGTATTGCACGAATTCCTGGATCTGGCGCTGCATTTCTTCCATGCGCTCGCGCATTTGCAGGATGATCGCCATACCGCTGATGTTCACGCCCAGATCGCGGGCCAGCGAGAGAATGAATTCCAGCCGTTGCAAATCTTCGTCAGTGTAGAGGCGGGTGTTGCCCTCGGTGCGGGAAGGCTTGAGCAGGCCCTCGCGTTCGTACAGGCGCAGGGTCTGGGGATGGATTCCATACATCTCGGCGACAGCCGAGATCATGTATGCGCCTTTGGACTTCCGTTTCGTCATCGGACCAGATCCTACGATCACCAATTTACAACAAAACAAAGCGGCCACGGATCGTCATGGATTCGCCCGGATCAAAAAACAAATCCGTGTTCATGTGCCAATTCGTGGTCGAGGGTTACTCACTTTCACGTATCCGCCTGTTGGATCTCGGAGATATGGCGATTGCCGAAATCCAGAGAGATTCGAAAATATGACTGATACGAGATACAAGACACCGATTGCGCCTACCCAGTAAGCGGAACGGTAATTTATCGGCACCCTCAAGAGCGCCCTCCGGCCCCAAAAGAGGAGATTGTAGAAACCTATATTTGGTAACGGGCTTGGAGTCAGCAATCGTAAGGACACGAATCCGACCAAAACGCCGCCTATCATAGCCGTAGGAGCGTGGAGGAACAGCCCCAGGATCTCTTCCCGATCGATCCGGCTGTAGCTGCGCCCGCACTCATTCTTTCCCGTTGGGACCTGGTGGAGCGGAATCTTTACGCCGCGGGTTCCGGCTTCTGTTCCGCCGGAGCCCATCCGGCTGGCTTCAGTGCATGGTTAATGAGGTACGCCACCACGCCCGCCGCGATGAGGATCATAGCGAAGGCAAACGAACTCATATTCCACACTTGCTCATGTTCACTTCGGACAATAGAAAATCCCAGCAGCAACATTGGTGGAATGCCGACTGCAATTGCCCCAAACAAGCCGCCTGGAACTCGGAACGGACGCGGAAGATTAGGCTCGCTGAAGCGCAAGACAGCTAGGGCGGCAAATTCCAGCATGAGGCTGAAGCCGTAAAGAAGGATGTCGAGCGTCACCAGTCGGGCAAAACCCAGGCCGAGGCACAGCGCCCACCCGATGGCGCAGGCTACAATGGCGACCCACGGCGCCCGTGAGCGGCGCTGCAGCTTCCCGAAGATGCTGGGCAGCATTCCGTCCTGGGCCATCGCCAGCGGCAAGCGGGAGTAGCTCATGACGAGGGCATTGAACATGCCGAAAGCGCTGATCATGCCACCGAGGACCACGCCAATCTGCAGCAGCGGGCCGCCTAACAAACCCGCGATATCAGCCCATGAGCCTGTTTCCCAGGCGGTCGGAGCCAGACCGGTCATCCACATGGCCGCGACGGGTAGAACGTAACTGAGGGCCACGATCACTACTGCCGCCAGCATGGCGCGGGGATAGGTGCGCTGCGGGCGTTCGACCTCGGTGGCGATGGTCGAGGCGTTGTCCCAGCCCATGTAGTTCCACATGCAGATGAGCAGGCCGCCAAGAATGTCCACGGTGGAGGTAGTTGGCTTGGTGACAGCATTGGCAAGCGCGCCAAGCTTAAACGGCGCGAGCACCACGATTGCCACAAACGGCGCCGACAAGGCAAAGAAAAGCCACAGCGAAGTGGTCGACACCACTTTCACCCCGGCCATATTAAGGATGGCGCAGGCAATTACCACCGCCAGCCCAACCATCCAGCCGCGATATCCTTGCTGGAACCAGGGGAACATGCGGGTGAGGTAGGCCACGAACAGCGTGGGATAAATCGCCATGTCGAAAATGGAGGCGACCAGTGAGAGCCAGGCTTCCTGAAATCCCCAGAAATTGCCGAGAGCACGGCGTACCCAGGCGTAGTAGCCGCCTTCATGGGGTAGCGCACTCGATAGCTCGCCGATCATGAAGGCTGTGGGCAGACTCCAGAGCAGAGGCGTGAGAAGCAGAATCAGGATGGCGCGTCCGTAGCCGGCGCCGTGCACGATCTCTTCCGTGCCATAAGTTCCGCCCGAGACCATAAAGAACGTGGCGGCGACCAGTGGCCACAAGGTGAGGCGAACGAATTTTTTCCGGTTGGGGACGACGAGAGGTTGGGGATTTCCATGGCGCGGAGTGCTAGCTGTTGCCAATTTCGATGTGTTCCTCCTCAAGCGACTCACTCTCAGCTACTCCGCAGCGGGCTGGTTCCTGCTCGAGCTTTCCGGTTTTCGTTAGATTCCGGAAATCACGCTGGAGTTAGTTCGCACGTTAGAGATTACGAGAAAATTTCGGCGATGCAAGAGAAATGTTAGAAATTTTTGTCAGGCAGGCGGGGGTCCGGAGGTAATGGAAGGACCTTCCTGCAAAGACCTGGAGGCTGCACTGGTGTTTTAGGTTCGGCGCGGAACACTGTGAACAATTCTCGATTTTCGACGGTGGCCGGCCAGGACCTCCGCTCCAGGCATGTAACCTCATGTAGAGACTGAAGTTCTCGGGGGGATCAACTTACGCAAATTCCCCAGCGCACTATAGGATTGACATGTGAGCGTTTCTGTGTGTATTATAACACGCAGGTGAAATGGTACGACGCCAAAAGTGATGCCGCCGCTCGCTTGCGTCAGCGCAAGCACGCCGTGCTACGCCGCTTCCAGATCCCTCCCGATGCTCTGCCCGGTTCGCTTGCCCTCACGCATCGCCGCTGCGGAACCCCCACCTGCCGCTGCGCCAAAGGCGAGGGACATCCCCTCTGGTCGCTAACCTTCATGGTCGACGGTAAAAAACGCGTGGAGCGCATCCCCGACGAGTGGGTGGAGCAGATCCGCCCTCTGGTCGAGCAGGGACGCGAGTTCAAAGACGCGGTGGCCGAGGTCTTCGCCGCTAACGCCCAACTGCTGGCGCTGTGGCGCCGGCAATCCACCCCCAAGAGGCCCAGGAAGCGGTGAACCGTCCCCCTCTAGACCTCCAGCACAGCTGATCATGGGCCTGACGATAAGCGATTCCGGCCCGAAATTTTCCAACCGGGTTGGGGCGCTTGCGTTTCCGCCAGCCATAGCGCGCAACGCTGCCTGCCATTGCGGCAGCGGCAGCAAGTACAAACGGTGCTGTTACGAGCAGGACGATGTCATTCGCCGGCAACTGCGCTTGCCTACCTTACCGCCATGGATCCTCAGCTCACGCGGTAAGCTTCACCAGTTCGAGAAATATGCCTGCCACGTCTTTGTCTTGCCGGCGTTGTTAGCGAGTTTGAACGACACGCGTCGCGCCCCGGAAATCTCCACCTTCGACGTGGTCAACAGCCTTCTACACTCTGCCCTGTTGCGCATCCCCAGCCTCAACGCTTTGGAAGGCGATCTGAAGGAAAGCGACTTCCAGAAGTTGATCGGCCGAACTCCCACTCCCGACGCGAAAGCCTTCAGTGCCGACGTGGTGGCAAACGTATTAGACAAGTTGCAACTGGGCGACGTGCGCCGCGCGCTCGCACAGGTCATCGCGAAGGCTGAGCGCAACAAAGCTTTCCGCGAAGGTTCCTACGGTGCCTTGCGCTGCGTGGCCATCGATGGCTGGGAGCCCTTCGCGTCCTACGATCGCCACTGCCCGCAGTGTTTGGTGCGCCATCTCAAAGTCAAGCGCGCCGGGGGTGAGGTCGAAGAGGTGAAGCAGTACTATCATCGCTATGTCGTCGCCATGCTTCTCGGGCCTGTGCTAGACGTTGTCTTGGCCATCGAGCCACTGCTCAATGAGAAGGCTCACAGCGATACCGACGGCGAACACGCTGGCCACCAGGGTGAACTCACGGCCGCGCGGCGTCTCCTGGATTCTCTGTACCAGACGTCGACGCTCTCTACGCCAACGGGCCCTGGATGGCTCAACTCGATGCTTACGGCTATGGCGGCTTCATCGTCCTCAAGAAAGAAAACAACGAGCCGCTCAAGGAAGCGCTTGCCTTATGGCAGGGCCAGAAGTCGTGCGAACATTCCGACGATGCCGACAGCAAAGAGCACGTTGAGTTCTGGGATGCGGACGAGATCGATACGCTTCAGACCTACAAGGGACGAGTGCGTGTGATCCGGGCCGCCATCACCAAGCCCGACAAAGAACCGACGAGTTGGTGTTTTGCCATCATCGGTCAACCTGCGCGCAAGGTTTCACGCCGGACGGCGCTGAAGATCGTTCGTGCTCGCTGGCACCTCGAGGATACCGCCTTCAACCAGTGGGTCCAGCACTGGAACTTCGCCCACGTCTTCAGACACACGGCGAATGCTTTGCTGGCCGTCCTGCTGCTTTGGACGCTGGCTTTCGATCTGCTGCAGCTGTTCATCTATCGCCGGCTGAAACGTCCGCGGCGGCCCAAAGATCCCACCCACACCATCCGTCACCTCGTCGAAGTCATGCTGCGCGAGGTAGCCACCTTTGCCAGAGCCCATTCCTTGGACGGAACTGCTAGACAGTAGCTGAGGCGGCGCCGGAGCCGAGCTTAAGTGGGCGGCACGGAGACACCGGCTCTGAACCAGCCCCGCATCTTTCCCCGCGAGGAGGCGGTCGACTCGTCCGACAACCGATATCGAACCGGCCAACCTAACGCCTTCGTGTGCTCCGGTACCACTCCAACGGCATGCTCAGGTCTAAGCTGACACACGCTTGCTGTTAGAAGCGGAACTCCTGGGTGGCCGGCACCTTCCATTGCTGTGATCGCCCGGACGAGTTATCATGCCGTCCGGTTTTGGAGGGCACATGAAACCACCGTTTCTTGCTATTACTCTCACCCTGGCTGCGCTGCTCGCGGCGCAGCCGTCTCAGGCCCAAAATGCCTTTACCCCCGACCAGGTGAAATACGGTCCGGCGCCGCCGTTTTTGCCGGTAGGTGCGCAGCTTGCGGTCCTCGAAGGTGATCCGATGGCTTCATCGGGCGATTTCACCATTCGCCTCAAGATGCCGGACGGTTACAAGGTCGCGCCGCACACACATCCCAGCCGGGAGAACGTGACAGTGCTCTCGGGCACTCTCAAAGTGGGTATGGGAGATCAGTTTGACGCCGGCAAGATGATGAGCTTCGGGTCGGGCAGCTTCGCCTACCTGGATCCCAGCATGCACCACTACGCCATGGCGTCCGGTGCAACCGTAATCCAAATTCACGGAGCGTCGCCGGTGAAGTTCAACTACGTCAATCCGGCGGACGACCCCAGCATGAAGAAATGAGGAACCGGAGCGGGAGCTTGCTCAACCAAGGTCTCCGCCATGGGTGGGGAGGGACGAGCTCCCCGCCGCCGAAGGCCGAGCGGACTCAGTTCGGCAAGTAATCACAAGGAGCCGGTTCGTCTTCCAGTCAAGCAATTTGGTAAAGGGTTGCCTTGTCGGAAGAATCAGCGGCTGTTGCCGGCGCCCCATCTCCTGAAAAATGAATCAAGGGTGAAGTAAGCCCCAGCTGCGAGAATGGCGAGAAGGCCAACGACAGCAAGTGCGTTTCGACAATAGCGGTATAGTTTTCCATCCGTCAACCGATCCGTTACTAAACCTTCGTCCACAACTCCGCCCGCGGATCTTCGGGGTTTAGCGTTGCCAGTTCGCGCAGAAGTTCCTTGGTGCGCTCATCACGGGGCATTGGGATCTTGACCGTTATTTCAACGATCTCATCACCGCGTGTGCCCTCCTGGGTGGCCGAAGGCACGCCTTTTTCACGTAGCCGCAATTTTTGCCCGGGCTGGGTTCCCGGAGGAATCTTCAACAACGCGCGCCCATCAATGGTTGGAACCTCGATTTTTGCACCTAAGGCAGCTTCCGTCACCGTGACCGGCACGCTGAGGTGGATGTCGTCGCCTTCACGGCGAAAGATGGGGTGCTCGCCGGTGCGAATAATCACAAAGAGGTCGCCGGTGGGACCGCCGTGGGCTCCGGCGTTGCCTTTGCCGGGAATGCGAATGCGCTGGCCGTCGCGCGTGCCGGGTTTGATGCGTACTTCGAGCGGTTCCGTTCGCTCGACCGTGCCTTCCCCGTGGCAGGTAGGGCAGGTAGAGATGTTCTTGCCGGTTCCATGGCAGCGCGGACACTGCACGTTAAATTTCATCCGCCCGCCGGTCTGCGTGACCTGCCCCGTTCCGTTGCATTGCGGGCACTTGCCGGGCTGTTCGAGAAATCCCTGGCCATGGCAATTTGAGCAGACATCCTGGCGCGAGATGTTGATCCGCATCACGCCGCCGCGAATGGCCGTCCAGAAGGGCACGTTGACCTGGTACTCAAGGTCGGTACCGGGCTCGGGGCGCTCCTCGGCGGCTGCCGTCCCGCGTCCTCCGCCGAAGATGCCGGAGAAGATATCGCGGAAGCTGCCGCTTCCAGCAGCGCCGCGTCCCTCGCGACCCGCATTCTCGAACATGTCAGAGAAATCGAAACCGCCGAAATCGACATTGACGCCCTGGCCACGAGCATTCCCCTGTCCGCCGCTCTGAAACCCGCCCGCGCCGCCGCCGGCTCGGGCATAGGCCTCAGCCGTTGCCGGATCAATGTTGTCGGAATAGAAACCGACCTGATCGTAGATCTTGCGTTTCTTGGGATCGCTGAGAACTTCGTTGGCCTCGGAGAGCGCCTTGAATTTCTCCTCCGCAGCCTTGTCACCGGGGTTTACATCAGGATGGTACTTACGCGCCAGCTTGCGGAATGCCTTGCGGATATCCTCCGCCGAGGCGGACTTCTTCACGCCGAGGGTTTCGTAGTAGTCCTTCTTGCTTGTGGTGGTCGCCATTCACGTTCGGCACTGCGTCTCAAACCCGCACGAAACAAACAGTACGGCGCGGGCTCCAGTCCCGCGCCACTACAGTTCCAGCTGAAAGCTGTCGGCTGAGCGCTGACAGCTTACTTTTTGTCTTCCACGTCCACGTACTCGGCATCAATCACGCCTTCGTCTTTCTTACCTTGACCGTTGCCGCCAGCCGACGCGCCTGCGCCGTCGGTTGAAGCGCCGCCACTCGGACCTGCGCCTTGTGGTGCGCCCTGCGGCTGAGCCGCTTTGTACATCTGTTCGGCCAACTTGTGCGAGGCCTGGGTCAGAGTCTCGCGTGCCTTGTCCATCTGGGCCTTGGCGTTTGACTCCAGCGCTTTCTTGGCATCGGCAACGGCGTTTTCGACATCTCCGCGCTCGGAGCCCGAGATCTTATCGCCGTGCTCACGCAGCATCTTCTCGACGTTGTAGACCAGAGAGTCGAGCTGATTCTTAGCCTCGATCGACTCGCGCTGAGCCTTGTCTTCCGCCGAGTGTGCGTCAGCTTCCTTGGCCATGCGTTCGACTTCTTCTTTCGATAGACCCGAAGATGACGTAATCGTGATCTTCTGGTCTTTCTGCGTGGCCGTATCTTTTGCAGTCACATTAAGGATGCCGTTGGCGTCGATGTCGAACGTCACCTCAATCTGCGGTACTCCACGCGGGGCCGGGGGAATCCCGGTCAGGTGGAACTTACCCAAGGTCCGGTTCTGAGCCGCCATGGGTCGCTCGCCCTGCAGCACGTGGACTTCGACTGAAGTCTGACTGTCGGCTGCGGTCGAGAACGTTTCCGTCTTGCGGGTGGGAATCGTCGTGTTGCGCGGAATCATTGGGGTAGCTACGCCACCCAGCGTCTCGATTGCCAAGGTCAGGGGAGTCACGTCCAGCAGCAGAAGGTCCTTTACTTCGCCGCCCAACACGCCACCTTGAATAGCCGCACCGATCGCCACGACCTCGTCCGGGTTGACGCCCTTATGCGGTTCCTTGCCAAACAGTTCCTTCACCAGAGACTGAATGCGCGGCATGCGCGTCTGTCCTCCGACCAAGACCACTTCATTGATCTTGCTGGCATCGATGCCCGCGTCCTTCATGCACTGCTTGCACGGACCAACGGAGCGCTGAATGATGTCTTCGACCATCGACTCCAGCTTCGCGCGCGTCAGTTTCTTGACCAGATGCTTTGGCCCGGCAGCGTCGGCGGTGATGAAGGGCAGGTTGATCTCATGCTCCATCGTGGTCGACAGTTCAATCTTGGCGCGCTCTGCCGCATCGCGCAGCCGCTGGAGGGCCATTTCGTTTCCCTTACCGCGCAAGTCCAGGCCTTCGTCCTTCTTGAATTCCTCAATGAGCCAATCGACGATGCGTTGGTCAAGGTTGTCGCCACCTAAGTGGGTGTCACCGTTGGTGGCCTTGACTTCGATAACGCCTTCGCCTACTTCCAAAATCGAAATATCAAACGTGCCGCCGCCGAAGTCGTAGACCGCAATAGTTTCGTCCTTGCCTTTGTCGAGACCGTAGGCCAGCGCGGCCGCCGTTGGCTCGTTGATGATTCGCTTCACGTCGAGCCCGGCGATTTGTCCGGCATCCTTGGTAGCCTGCCGCTGCGCGTCGTTGAAGTAGGCCGGCACGGTGATGACCGCCTCATTCACCTTTTCGCCCAGATAGTCCTCTGCTGCCTTTTTTAACTTTTGCAGGATCATGGCGGAAATCTGCGGAGGTGTGTGCTCCTTGCCTTGCGCCAATATGGCTACGTGGTCGCCCGACTTGACCACCTTGTAAGGCACCATCTTGATTTCTTCTGATACCTCGTCATAGCGGCGTCCCATAAACCGCTTGATCGAATAAACCGTGTTCTCCGGATTGGTGATGGCTTGCCGCTTGGCCACCTGTCCGACGAGGCGTTCACCTGTCTTGGTAAAACCAACTACTGAAGGCGTAGTCCGCCCTCCCTCTTCATTAGGGATAACCTTGGGTTCGCCACCCTCCATCACTGCCACACAGGAATTCGTAGTCCCAAGGTCAATGCCGATTATCTTGGCCATAGTCGTCTCCTCTTGATGCTATAAGTGCTTTGTAATCAATGTGATTATGATTGCCAACAATGCCATGCTAAGACCTGAGTGCAATGTTGTCAAGGTTTAGATGCTGCGGATGCTAAGGAAGTTGCGGGGGTGATTGAGGCGCCTAGTGATGGTGCCGGTAAGATCTACAGCCCCCCCGGTCGATCTCCAGCCGCCAAATCGGCTCCGTCGCCCAACGACTGATCAATGCTCCGCCGGCGCGAACAAGACCAGCGCGCAGGAGCGAAGTGGAGACACGGTTGATTTTTTCCGTGCGCCACGCACCCGACAACGCATGCGACCCCTGGCAGCCCAGCAGAAGGGTTCGGGCCCGGATACAAATTCGATCCCATGTGCTGGGCTGTCGGTCCGACGGGCGCAATTGTAGCGCGGGTGCTTCTTCTTTGTCCCTCTGATTCCTTTGCTCAATTTTCCGAGCCATGCCCGGCCTGAAGTGGAAGCCTGACGCCTGCCTTGTATTACTATCCTGGCGATGAGTTCTCGTGTTGGACGATGGCTCGGCGATCCGCTCCTTCTTTTGTCTCTGACTGCGGGCCTGCTGGCTTTCGTTGTGCAATCGGGCGAGTTGGGGACGGCCGACACGATGCATCGGCTTCAAACTACGCATTGGCTGTGGACCTCGGAGCCACAGGTTTTCCCCAACGAGTATCCCGGGTTCGGCCTGCACGGCCGTGGAGGTCGGCTCTATAGCTGGTATGGCATCGGCCAGTCGCTGCTTATGCTGCCCGCGGATCTGCTTGGAACGTGGGCTGCGCACTGGGCGATCTTTTCTGGATACGGCGACGATCCCGCCGTGCGCAGCATCGTCGTCAGTTACATCACGAATATTGTGATCAACGTGCTGACCGCGCTCATCGCATTCCGACTGCTGCGTCAGCTGCGCTTTGGCGTGAGAGAGTCAATGGCGGGTGTGCTGGCATTGATGTTCTGCACCACTCATCTCCACTACACCCAGAACATGATGGAGAACAACTCCATCATGTTGCTCACGCTTACTGGATTTTCATTTCAGTATGAGTGGCTGCGGACCGGCAGCCAGCGTGCACTTTTCCTTGGCTCGTGCGCGCTCGGACTGAATCTGCTGACACGTCTCACCACCGGTTTGGATCTCATCGCGGGAGGAATCCTTGTCTTGCTCGTGCTGTGGTTCGAAGGAGCGCCGGGTCGCGGGTGGTGGCGACGTCTTATCGCTTACAGCCAAGTCGCCGCACCTGTTTACATATTCTTTTTCTTGATCGATCGTGCGTACCAGTTCTATCGCTTTGAGTCATTTACCAATACATATGTCGCGCTGTTTGCCGAGCAACAACGCCTGCAGGATCCTTCGCTGCCGGCGAATTTTCCCTGGAGTACGCCCTTTCACGTCGGTTTCCTCGGCGCGCTCGTCCAGCCGGAAAAATCTATTTTTCTGTTCGATCCGCTTCTCGTCTTGGCGATTGTTCTTTTGGTTCTCCTCTGGAAAGTGTTGACTCCAGAAGTTCGCGCATTTGGCTTAACATCACTTCTCTTACTGCTCGGCTACATCAGCTTCTATGCCCGATACACTTATTGGAGCGGCGACTTCGCCTGGGGCGATCGATATGTTTCAACCGCGGTTGAACTGGTCGCGCTGATTGCCGTCCCACTTTTGATGCGCTATCGCGAGCGATTCGGAGTGACGATCTGGCGCGCGGGGTGGGGGGTGGTTGCTGTCAGCCTGATTATTCAGTTGGCGTCGCTGGCCTTTTGGGTGCCGCTGGAGATCTACCAGATGGAGACGCTGGGTCATCCCACGTTTGTGATTGCTCTGCGTTTCAAGAACATCTTGGCCTTCGCGCTCGGCAAGATGGATGCCTGGGGTTTGAACAATGAAGCCATGACACAGGACGCGTGGGATTACGTGCACATCACGACGTGGAATTTTCTGCCGCTTCTGCTTTGGCGTGTAGGGGCAGCGCCGGGCTGGGTAGTGAAGACTGCGTTGGCTGTTTGGCTCGCCGCGATCACGGCGTTGGCGGCGGTGTTGTTACGGTTACAAAGCATCTTGCGAACGGTCGCCGAGGGCTAACGCTTGACGCTCGCGGATTTTATTTCCGTTTGCGACGTGCAGTGCGGGTCGCCTTGGGCAGGTGAGCGACAGTGCGCTTTCTCCTGGCGGCTGCGGTTTTCTTGATGTTCCTCCTGGCTGCTGTTCTCTGTTTTGTACTTGGCATGGATCTCTCCCCGACGGTTTAATAATGCGGTTCCTACTTCGAGGGAGAGAGTGAGAGGGAAGTGGGTTCTAGTAATTTTTCAACGCGAGAAAGGGCTTTGAGCTTCAGTCATACTTCTCATACCGGACAGACTTCCTGTCCCAGCCCAGCGACCTAAGCAGCTCGCGATTCGCTTTGACCATTTTATCGAGCCCGCAAACGTAGGCGTGCATGTCAGTCCTGCTTTGCGCAATGCCCGGAACGTGTTCCTGCACATAGCCGCGCAGACCTTGCCACTCCACGCTGCCGCGACTGAGAGTGGGCAAGTAATGAAAGTTAGGCCGCTCGCTGGCGAGGCGCAGGAATTCGTCGTGGTAGTAAATATCCCTTTCGTAGCGGCTTCCCAACACCAGCCAGAACTGTTTTCCCTGATGGCGTAGCTGGTCTGTCAGTAGCCAGTGCAGCATGGAGCGGAAGGGGGAGATGCCCGTGCCCGTCGCGATGAAGATCGTATCGCGCAGGGGTGGACGTAAGATGAAATCGCCAAACGGACCCTGGCAGTGAATCTCATCTCCTGCTTGCATGTCGCAGAGAAAGTTCGACATGAAGCCATCCTGCACGCGGTTGAGGCACAGCGCGAAGCGGGGATCTTCTCCCGGTGGCGAGGCGATTGAATAGGCGCGGGTGAGTTCCTCGCCATCGGGTTTGACTTGCTTGAAGGACAGCCATTGCCCGGACACGAAGCCGAAGCGCCTCATGCCGAGCATCTCGAACTCGAGGTGCTTCGTGAGTTCGGATAAAGATACGGAGCGCACAAGATGTGCAATGTGAGTTTCAAAGGCAGCCATTCACTATGTAGATGAAAGTCAATGTGCCGAAGAAGCGAAAGTTGGGATGCGAAGGACTTCTACTCCACGGTGACGGATTTGGCCAAGTTTCTCGGCTGGTCGACGTCACATCCGCGCCGCACTGCAATGTGATAAGCGAGCAACTGCAGGGGAACGATCTCGAGAATCGGCGATAGTTCTTCCGGGGCCGCGGGAATGTAGAGCACATGGTCGGCTGCTTCTTTGATCTCTTCATCGCCCTCGGTGGCGAGCGCGATTACCACCCCGGAACGCGCTTTCACTTCCTTCAGATTGGACATTGTCTTCTCGCAGCGCAGCGCCGATCCGGGATTGTTCACGTCTTTCGTGGCGATAATGACTACTGGTAGATTCTCGTCGATGAGTGCGTTGGGGCCGTGCTTCATCTCGCCAGCGGGGTATCCCTCGGCGTGGATGTAGGAAATTTCCTTCAGCTTGAGAGCGCCTTCGAGGGCGATGGGATAGTGGATGCCTCGGCCCAGAAACAAGAAATCGTGAGCCCGTTGAAATCGTTTGGCCAGTTCATCGCATTCTTCATCCCGAGTGAGCAAAACCTCGAGCTTGCCAGGGATTCGGGTCAATTCCTGCACTGCGGCGCTGGCCTGCTCGCGCGTCATGCTGCCACGCACCTGCGACAGGTAAAGAGCAAATAGGTATAGAGCTGTTAGTTGGGCGGTGAATGCCTTGGTCGAGGCCACGCCGATTTCGGGCCCTGCGTGAGTGTAGAGAGTGCCTGCGGCTTCGCGGGTGATCATAGAGCCGACTACATTGCAGATGGCAAGAGTCTTCGACCCTTTGGCCTTGGCCTCGCGCTGGGCGGCAATCGTGTCAGCCGTCTCACCTGATTGCGAGATTACGATCGTGATCGTGTCCGGAGCGATGATGGGATCGCGATAGCGCCATTCGCTGGCGTAGTCGACCTCGACCGGAACGCGGGCTAGGCTCTCAATCATGAACTTGCCCGCCTGACCTGCGTGCCAACTGGTGCCACAGGCGGTGATGTTTATCTTCTTCGCGGCGCGGAACTCGGCTTCCGTTATTTCCATTTGGTCGAGGAAGATGTGGCCCGTGTCCTGAGAGACCCGGCCCAGCGTGGTGTCGCGAACGGCACGAGGCTGCTCATAGATCTCCTTGAGCATGAAGTGCTTGAAGCCGCCCTTTTCCGCCATGATTGGGTCCCAGGTGACATGCTGCACCTGGCGTTGGATTGGCTTGCCGTCGAAGTCGGTAAGCTGAACCCCCGCCGGAGTCACCACGGCGAGATCGCCGTCGGCGAGGAAGAAGATGTCACGCGTGTGATAGAGAATCGCGGGCACATCCGAAGCCACGAAGTATTCCTCGTTGCCCAAGCCGATAACTGCAGGAGGACCGTTACGAGCGGCCACGATCTTGTTGGGTTCATCGACCGAAATCACGGCCAGCGCGAACACTCCGGTGAGCTGCTTCACCGTTTTTCGCACCGCTTCTTCGAGCGCAGGACGCTTTCCGTTACCCGTCTTCACCAAATATTTCTCTACCAGATGAGCGATGACTTCGGTATCAGTCTCGGTGGTGAAGACGTGGCCTTCCTCGATGAGTTTTTTCTTCAGGCTGAGGTAGTTCTCGACGATACCGTTGTGGACCACAACAATCTTGCCGGTGCAGTCGCGATGCGGATGCGCATTTTCTTCGGTGGGACGTCCATGGGTGGCCCAGCGAGTATGGCCAATGCCGTAGGTGCCGTCGAGCGGCTTCAGGCGGATGACTTCTTCGAGATTGCGCAACTTGCCTTCGGCGCGGCGAATCTGGAGACCGTCTCCGTTACCAGCAACCGCGATGCCGGCCGAGTCGTAGCCGCGGTATTCAAGGCGTCTGAGCCCTTCAAGGATGACGGGAACAACCGGTTTCTTCCCCACGTAGCCAACGATCCCACACATAGGTAGAGAACCCCCAAAATCCGTTAGTCCGCCAGGGAAAAGCGAAACTCTTCAATCACTGGGTTGGTTAGCACTTCACGAGCCATGCGTTCGACCTCGGCCTGAGCCTGGTCCCGGCTGAGTCCGCCATCGAGGGTGATTTCAAAGTACTTGCCCTGGCGAACATCCTCCAGGCCTTTATAGCCCATCTTCTTTAATGCGCCTTGAATGGTCTTGCCTTGGGGATCGAGAACGCTCTTTTTGAGGGAAACGTAGACATAGGCGGTCATAAGAATCTGTAGCATTATACGGCATGAAGATTCCTCACGGGACGCACCCAAGTTCGGTTGCGAGACCCTTGCTCAGTTCAGTCGCATGATCTGTTTGTCGAGCTCCGCCAGAGCCTGTTCCAGAATCTTTCGGTAGCGCGGGTTCTCCACCGAGCGGATCTGCTCTAAAGTCCTGCTCCGGGAAAGCTTCAATCCCTGTTTGCGGGATTCGATTCCTCTTTGTTCGGGGGTCAGATCGCGTTTTGGCTCCGCCGTGGTTAAGGTTGCGTCCTCTTGCTGCAGTTCGACCGACTTGCTCTCCCACCCGCGTGCCACAGGAGAATTATACGGCGGCCGAAGCAGCGTAGCCATACGCCAGAGGTGGCAATGAATCCCATGCTGATGTGTGTGGGCGCGCAACTTTGTGTGCTGTCTTGACGGAATGGCGTAGACTGTTAGACGCTTCAGTTTCAGTTCCCCTAGTGTCAGATCTCGGTCAGGTATTTTGGGCCCGTTGTATTTCAGTGCTTCTAATTCGACCTACAAATCTTGGGGTAAGCAAGGGCGAGGGATCCGTTGTGACGATCTCCGCAAACGCGGCGCTCCCAGGTTCCTATGACTACGCTGAAGTAGCGCGCTCCGTGTTCATAGCCGTTGCCGCGTCCTACGCGGGGCTCGACCTTGCGGGTCGCGTGACCACCGCAAGGGGCGGGGTTCGCCTGGCTTGGTTGAGCGGCGGCGCAACCGCGATGGGCATTGGCGTCTGGGCGATGCACCTCAAGGGAATGCTGGCCTTCCGCCTGCCTGTGTCCGTCGCCTACCACTGGCCGACAATTCTGGCAGCACTGTTGGTGGCCATCTCGGCCTCCGCGGTCGCGCTGTACGTGGCGAGCGGCCGGAAAATGGGTCTACTCGAGGCCTTGACCGGCAGCGTATTTGTGGGAGCTGGCATCGCCGGCCTGCACTACCTCGGTATGGCCGCAATGAGATTACCCGCCATCACCCAGTACTCTCCTGTTCTGGTGACGTATTCCATCCTGCTCGCAATCTTGTTTTCTCTAATTGCGCTGCTGACGGCGTTTGGTCTGCGAGAGGAGACGAAATGGACTGTTCCGCGAAGGCTGGGCACCGCCGTTGTGATGGGAGCCGCTGTCTCCGCGATGCATTCCACCGGACTGGCTGCCGCAAGTTTCATTCCCGCCTCGCCTCCGGATCTTTCCCACGCTGTGAACATCTCCCCCCTTGCCAACAATGGAATTGCCATAGTGACCTTGATCGTGATTGTGGCCGCCATCATGACATCGTCCGTGGAAAGGCGGGCGAGCGCCGAAGTTCGGCGGCTCAATGAAGACTTGGAGCGTCGCGTCGCCGAGCGAACCTTGCGGCTGGAAGCGGTCAACCAATCGCTGAGAAATGAAATTGCCGAGCGTGAGCGGGCCGAAGAGGCCGTACGGCGAAGCGAAGACCGCCTCCGGTTGGTCATCGACACAATCCCGCAACAGATCTGGAGCGGTCCGCCCGATGGCTCTCTGGATTTCTGCAACGTGCAATGGCTCTCCTACACGGGTCTCACCCAGGAACAGGTGCAAGGCGAGGGTTGGCAGCGCATGCTTCATCCCGATGATCGGGAGCGGGTGCTGATGGCTTGGGAGGAATCCGTGGCCAAAGGCACCGGGGCATACCGCTGGTTCCTGCATCGCGCTATGCCGCTGCGCGGCGAGCAGGGAAGCGTCGTTAAATGGTATGGGACAACCACCGACATCGAAGACCGAAGGCGCACCGAGGAGGCTTTGCAGGAAGCGCAGGACAAGCTTGCTCACGTTACCCGCACGCAGGCGATGGGAGAACTGGCTGCTGCAATTGCCCATGAGGTGAACCAGCCCCTCACCGCGATCGTCACCAACGGCCACTTCTCCTTACGCCATCTCGAAAGTGCGAGCCCGAATCCCGATGAATTGCGCACTGCAATTACAGAGATTGTGAACGACGCCACTCGCGCGAGCGCGGTTATTTCGCGAATTCGTGGCTTGTTGACGAAGGGAACTCCCAGAAGGACGGACCTAGACGTCAACCAGATCATGCAAGAGGTAATCACTCTTTTGCGCAACGAACTGAGCCGCAACCGCATCTCCTTACGGAGGGAACTTACGTCCGGTCTGCCACGCGTGGCCGGCGATCCGGTGCAGTTGCAACAGGTCTTGATCAACCTGATCATGAACGCCGTCGAAGCAATGCGCACATCAACTGGCAGACCGAGGGAACTTCTGATCAGGTCGGCAAGGAAACCAGATGGTGTTTTGGTGCAGGTTCAGGATTCCGGACCGGGAATCGAGCCCGAGCTGAGAGATCGCATCTTTGAGCCATTTTTTACCACCAAGGGGGAAGGCACCGGAATGGGGCTCTCCATTAGCCGCTCTATAATAGAGTCCCACGGTGGACAATTGTCGCTGCTGCCAGCTTCCCGGGGTGCGCTGTTCCAATTCATTCTGCCGGTGACGATAAATGGGTGAGCCAGCTTCCATCGTTTTCGTGGTTGATGACGATCCCTCGGTCCGTCGCGCCATCAAACGCCTCGTAGAATCCGTAGGTTTGCACGTAGAACTGTTCGGGTCGGCAACGGAGTTTATAAACAGCAGCCGTCCCGATGTTGCAAGCTGCCTTGTCCTCGACATCAGATTGCCAGGAATCAGCGGGCTTGATTTCCAGCGCGAGCTGGTCCAGGCCAAGAATGAAATTCCCATGATCTTTATCACGGCTCACGGCGATATTCCGATGACCGTGCGCGCCATGAAAGCGGGAGCGGTCGAGTTCCTGACTAAACCCTTTCGCGACCAGGATCTGTTGGATGCGATTCAACTGGGGTTGGAGCGGGACCGCGTCCGGCGACAGCGCCAGGCCGAGACTGCCATGCTTCGGGAGCGTCTCGAATCGCTGACACCGCGCGAGCGTGAAATCCTACCTCTGGTAGTTTCGGGACTGCTCAACAAACAAGTTGGCGCTGAAATCGGAGCGACCGAAGCGACGGTAAAGGTCCATCGTAGCCAACTCATGCGAAAGATGGGCGCCTCATCGCTGGCTGACCTTGTAAGAATGAGTGAAAAAATGGGGATTGCCGTTCCAGAAACTCATAGACATTCGTAAGGCGTCGCTTCGCCAAAGTAAGGATTCTCCGACCAACGCGCAATAGATTCATTCCCACCCAATCAGATAGAAAGCATAACGACGTGTTTAGTCAGCTTCGGGATTCTGGAGAGGGAATCGTTCCTCGGCAAGAGGAGCATATCGTCGAATCCTTCTTTACCGCCAAACCGGAGGGTGTCGGAATCGGACTGTCGATCAAGCGGCCTGTTGTAGTGCGCCAGCGGAGGCCGTTTGTCGGCTGAGTCGGGCCCCAAGGGGCGCTTTTCCAATATGCTTCGCCAGCTCTATAGCAATGGGGTCTCATGACTGGGGCCCCAATTGTTTTTGTCGTGGACAACGATCCGGCAGTTCGCCGGGTGATCAAGCGTCTGCTCGAGTCTGTTGCGAGTCGACCTGTTCGGTTCGGCGGAGGAGTTCCGTCGTAACGAACGTCCAAATACAGCTAGTTGCCTGGTACTGTATACGGCTACCCGGCATAAGTGGGCTCGATTTCCAACGTGAACTGGCAGAGACCAACATTCAGATTCCAATCATCTTTATCGCCGCGCATGGGGACATTCCGATGGCCGTGCGGGCCATGAAGGCGGGGGCAGTAGAATTTCTCACCCAGCCATTCCGTCATCAGGATCTGCTGGATGCCATCCAACAAGCGCTGGGCGGCGGGACCGGACGAGACGCGCACACCGGGCAGAAATTGCCAAGCTGTTGGAGCGCTTTGAATCGCTGACAAGTGGCGAACCCAGAGTGCTGCTGCCTCTCGTTGTCTCGGGCCCGCCCAACCAACAAATAGCCGGCGAGATCGGAACTACAACTGATCCGTCTAGATGGGGCGACCCTCGTGATTCGAAATCGGACAGCGCTGGGAGCCCTAGGCGTATCGCCTTCCCCCCGAGGCTGGAGGACGACGGCTGTTTCGGTCGCCCTCTGGCCCTTTTTTCCAAAGCAGAATCAGAGGCCGAAGAGTTCGCGTAGGCGTCTGGTCTGCGCGCGGCTGACCGGAATTTCCGTTTGCTTCTTGTCGTCCATGCGCAGCTGGTAGGAACTCTTGAACCAGGGGACCACCTCGCGGATGCGGTTGATGTTTACCAGATATGAGCGGTGAGCCCGCCAGAAAAGGTTGGGATCGAGGCTGTCGAGTAACTCTTCCAGGGTGCGGCAGTTGGATTGACCTTCCATCCCGGATAGGCCGCCTGTGACTACGCTGATCACGCCGTCTTTAATCGAAGCGTAGCAAATATCCTTTTGGTCCACCAGGAACATGCGTCCGACGGCTTTGAGCAGAATCTTGGATGGCTGCGGCTTGTGCGACTCCAACATTCGGACCAGAGTCTCAAGCCGCTCGGCCGGCAAACCGTCCGTATCCTGCTTGGAGCGTGCTTTCTGTAGCGACTGCGCGACGCGCTTTTTGTCGAACGGTTTGAGCAGATAGTCGACGGCGTTTACTTCGAACGCCTTTACTGCATACTGATCGAAGGCGGTCGCGAAAACGATTTTGGGTAGTGGGACCTTCTTGTCCAGGAGCTTCTTGATGACCCCAAAGCCGTCAAGCCCGGGCATCTGGACATCCAGGAAAACGAGGTCTGGGTTGTGTTCTTTGATGAGGTTCACGGCTTCGAGACCGTTTTTGCCCTGGGCAACGATATTGACGTCGCCGGCGTTCTTGAGTAGGTATGCAAGCTCATCGCGGGCGAGTTGCTCATCGTCCACGATTACCGCGGATAAAGACATTCCTTCTCCGGAGTGCAAGAGGAGCTGCTCACCAGAAGTATAGTGTCGTCGTTTTGCCAGCGTCAACGCCGCTTGCTCATTCAATGCTGCGGGGAGCGCTGCTGCATCATGTTGCCGATGTCCATCTTGGTGTAGCCTGCGGGGATCTCGAACAGGCTGGCCGACTGCGTGCCCTCTTGAATGTTGCGCAACTCTCCGGCGCTCGACTTGCCCTGCCATTTGACCGGGAAGCGTAGTTTGGGATCCAACCACACAGAACTCGGTTCGCCACTGGAGTTCGTGCCCTCGTACTTGACGGCGCTCCGGCCGTTCACGGTCTCGGTGCCCACCTTGTGGCAAGTCCCACCTGTGTTGCGCTCGATCTTCAGCCAATCGGAGCAAGCATTTTCAACGTCGCCGGTTCGAAAGAAAGAATACAGACCTCGCTGATTCATGGCCTGCGCCGGCATTTCCATGTACATGTGTTGCTGGGTCATTAGGACATCGGAAGTCTGGGTTGCGAAATTCATGATGAACACACCTTGTCCGCGGGAGTTGTGTTCTTGCGACTCGATACGCATCTTGTCCTTGGCGAAATAGACTTTGGCTTGAGTCGGAGTGTCCGGCTTTTGCGTGTCTACAATTTCGGCGGAGAACTCCGTCTGCGCAAACAGCGATGCGCAAGGAAAGGTGAACGCGATGAGGTAGAGGAAGTGGGCAGAGAGTGGACTCACGGGAATTCTCCTTAAAATATTCATGCGGCGAGTTGGAGAGTATTCCAATACAAAAGCGGAATAAAGAATAGCAGAAACGGCCTGAGCCTAACAGGCCGCGGTTTCACTGCGCTGGTTTCACTCCGTGCCGGAGCCAAGCTCTGGAACACGGTCAATTCGAGGTGGGCCCGTGCCGGATGGGCGTGCGATCCAGTTTGTCATCAAGTGATGCTGACGATCCTCGAAGCCCAGCTTACGATAAATCCGGTGAGCCGTTGTGTTCGGGCGAGTGACTTCCAAGTGAATGGAGTTGACGCCAAGGGAGCGCACGGCATCTTCCACGAACGCCATAGCCTGACGTCCCCAGCCTCGTCCACGATAAGTTTCTCGAAGGTAAAATTCGTCGCTGAAGGCATCGCGGGCAAATAATTCAAGGCTGTAGCCCAACGTCAGCACGACATAGCCCACGGCGGCGTCACCATCTTGAATCAGCCAGATGCAGCCAAGCGAATCATCGCGCAGCAGGCCCGCTAAAGCGGCGGGAGAGTTCTCTTCGTCGGCCGTCGAAAGCATAGTACTCGCCCATGAATTCCAGGGTTAAATCGGCATCGGCTTCCTGCGCCAGGCGAAACCATGGGCCGCTGGTCACACTGCATTCTCCACGACCAGGGCCATGCCCATGCCGCCGCTCACGCAGAGCGTAGCCACACCACGCTTCGTGTTACGTTTGCGCATCTCGTGCAGCAACGTGACCGTGATGCGCGTGCCGGTGCAGCCGATGGGGTGGCCGAGAGCAATCGCTCCACCATTGATGTTGAGTTTATCGCGATTGAAATTCAATTCGCGGTCACAGGCTAGGACCTGCGCAGCGAAAGCCTCATTCAGTTCGACGAGCCCAAAGTCCTGGAGCTTCAGATTGTGTTTTTCCTCTAGCTTGCGCAAGGCGGGGACAGGGCCGATTCCCATGGTTCGTGGCTCGACTCCGGCAGAGGCCACAGCGGTGATGCGGGCCAGCGGTTTCAGAGCATTTCGCTTCACGAAGTTCTCCCCGGCAACGAGCACGGCGGCAGCGCCATCGGTGATGCCCGATGAGTTGCCCGCCGTGATCGTGCCGGTATTCGAGAACACGGGAGCCAGCTTACCCAATTTTTCGATGGTCGGATCGGAGAATGGATGCTCGTCGCGGCTGAAAGTAGTTGTGCCTTTCTTGCCTTCGATGGTTACGGGAACGATTTCATCGTCGAAGCGTCCAGCCTTAATTGCCCGCCCGGCCCGGGTTTGCGACATCAGGGCGTACTCATCCTGCTCGTCGCGAGAAATCTTATATTGCTCGGCCAGCACCTCGGCAGTCTCGCCCATTACCATCTTGGCCATGGGACAGAAAAATCCGTCGCGATACATGCCATCGACCAGTTCTTGATGACCCAGACGATATCCCCAGCGCGCACCGTCAAGATAGTAGGGAAGACACGACATGGACTCCGTGCCGCCGGCAAGAACGCAGTTGGCATCGCCCAGCAGAATGGACTGGTAGGCTAATGCGATCGATTTCAACCCCGAAGCGCAGGCCTTGTTCACGGTGAAAGCTGGCACTTCTTGCGGCACACCGCTGCGGATAGAAATCTGGCGTGCCGGATTTGGTCCGCCGCCGGCTTGGCGCGCGTTGCCGAAGATGGTTTCTTCGACTTGTTCAGGCTGGATTCCGCCTCGCTCTATCGCAGCCTTGGCCGCAACGACTCCCAAGTCAGCGGCGGTTAGCGAAGCCAATGACCCACCGAACTTGCCGATCGGCGTGCGCACCGCGGAGAGGATGTAGACAGCTTGCAGGCTCGTACCCCCAAACATTTGAGTCTAGCAGAGGAGGGCGCGTTGAACTCTGCGCGGCGGTTTCGAACCGGTGCTAGTTGGTGAACGGGCTATGCTGACTATGCTGAGCGGGGCTATTGCCATTCCGGCTAACCTCCTTCATAATAAGTGTTTGCCTTGACCTCGCCGGACTTTCCGGAACAAAGGATACCTGTCTGTGTTAATGATTCGACTGTCGCGCATGGGTGCGCGTAAGCAACCGCAGTACCGCATCGTGGTCATTGAAAAAGAGCGCGCGCGCAACGGCCGTCCGGTAGAAGTCATCGGGACTTACAATCCGCGCACCAACCCGGCCAGAATTGAATTGAAGCGCGAACGAGTTGACTACTGGGTGTCGAAGGGCGCCCAACTGTCTGACCGGGTCAGCAAGCTGGTGTTAAAGTCGGCCGCGCCGGTTCCGGCCACTTCCGGATCTGCCGCCTAAACCGCGCTGAATCGCTGTTTTCACTTCCGCGAGTCGACGTAGACTATGACCGAGCACAATGCTGACGTGCGGATGCTCATAGAGCACATTGCCAAGTCATTGGTGGATGCTCCCGAGCAGGTTTTTGTGGAGCAACTCGACGGCGACGTGATTGAACTCGAGGTCGCGGAGAGCGATATGGGCAAGGTGATCGGCCGGCAAGGGCGCACAGTCCGCGCCATGCGCGCGGTGCTGAGTGCTGCTGGAGTAAGGGCGCACAAGCGATATACCCTGGAAGTTGTCGAATAACGCGGGAAGCAGCCCTACCGCGACCTTTGTTTGGGAAGCAGTTCTTGGTTTCGGAACCAGTTCGTGGAACAAGCGGCGAGTTCATTACGCTAGCCCGCGTGGTGAAGACACAAGGCCGGCAGGGCGAAGTTGCGGCTGAGATTCATACGGATGTTCCGGATCGCTTCTCAGCCGGCATGTCAGTGCTGGCGCTGCCAGCGACGCACAGCGCATCACCAGAAGCAGTCCGCCGCGAACTGGAAGTGGAAGAGGTTTGGCCACACAAGGGATTATTGGTTCTGAAATTCCTGGGTGTGGATTCAATCTCTGAGGCTGAGTCGCTGATTGGATGCGAGCTGCAAGTGCCGAGCAGCGAACGCGCGGTGCTGGATCCCGGCTGGAATTACGTAAGCGATCTTGCGGGCTGTACCGTTCTTGACCACGGCCTTGAGATCGGCCGCATTGCCGATGTCCAGTTCGGCACGGGCGAAGCGTCCCTTTTAGTCGTGAAGAATAACGCTGGTCAGCAGTTTGATATTCCCTTCGCCGAAGCGTATTTGGAAGGAATGGATTTAGACCGCCGGCAGGTGCGAATGAATCTTCCGGACGGTATGTTGGAGATTAACGCTCCTGTGACGGATGAGGAAAAGCTGGAGCAGACGCGGCCGGCGAAAAGGAAAGGGCATTAACCACAGGGGGCACTGAGGATCACAGAGGATAAGGTCCGGGAATGCTTTCTCCCTGTGGTGAAAAGTTTACGTTTTCGCGATGCAGGCCGACATTCTCACGATTTTTCCCGGCTTCTTTCGTGGACCTTTGGATCACGGTATTACTCGGCGGGCCTGCGAGATGGGCCTGGTTACGATCACGGTCCACGACTTGCGGCAGTTTACGCACGACAAACACCGCACGGTGGATGATCGGCCATTCGGTGGCGGCGAAGGCATGGTGCTAAAGCCGGAACCGCTATTTGAATGTCTGGAGACACTGCAGGTCGAGCCGCGGGAAGATCGAGTGGCCGGCCGCGTAAAGCAGTCCGTAATTCTGCTTTCCGCGCAGGGACAGCGATTCGATCAAGCTGCCGCGGCAGAGTTGGCTGTGCTCGATCGCATTGTGCTCATATGTGGACGCTACGAAGGGGTGGACGAGCGCGTGGCTGATTTTCTCGCCGACCGTGAGCTTTCGATAGGCGACTACGTCCTGAGCGGCGGAGAAATGGCTGCCGCGGTCATTCTGGAAGCAGTCACGAGGCTGCTGCCGGGTGCGGTCGGAAATGAAGCTTCGACACGGCAGGAATCGTTTACGGCTTCGCCGCAGGGTGAGCGCTCAGAGCCGGCTGCCGGCGCCAACTCGAATGGTCCGAATTCGACCTGCGGCTCGGGTGGCTTGCTGGATTATCCCCACTACACGCGGCCTGCGGAGTTTCACGGGATGGCAGTGCCCGAGCAGCTAATGTCGGGAAACCACGAGGAGATTCGGCGGTGGCGACGCCAGCGCGCACTGGAAAAGACGCTGCGTAATCGTCCCGATTTACTGGATGGGGTGATGTTAAGTGGCGAGGACCACAAATTTTTGGCTCGGATCAAGAAAGATCGGGGCTGAGACCGTAGGCGTAGTCTGCCAGTAGCGTCGGGACGCGAAAAAGAATTGGCGAGCAGAAAAGAATCGTCGAACGATTGCAAGATTGAAGGCGAAGGACAACGATCATGTCGAACCTAATTATCGAAAAATTGCTGGCCAAAACGAAACGCGCAGATCTTCCCCCATTCGGCGCGGGCGACACCGTCCGCGTGCATGTGAAGATCAAGGAAGGCGACAAAGAGCGTCTGCAGGCGTTCGAGGGCGTGGTCATTTCACGCACCAAGGGTCCACAGGCCAGTTTCACAGTGCGCAAAATCAGCTTTGGCCAAGGCGTGGAGCGCATTTTCCCCGTGCACTCCAAGGTCATCGACAAGGTGGACTTGCTGCGGTCTTCCAAAGTTCGGCGCGCCAAGCTCTATTACCTGCGCGGTCTTCGCGGCAAAGCGGCCCGCCTACGCGACGCAGACTAGCGAATAATTCCGCTATTGGTCCGCGTGATGCGCAGTTAAGCGCATAGATAGCCCGGGCAACTGCGCGAAAATTTCAGGATGGAATCATGCTGCAGACCACAACCGGGTCTCCAGTCAAGACTATCCAGCGGCAGCCGCCGCCGCTCTCAACGGCTCGGTCACAACTTCCAGTTTGGCGAACTCCTCGATGCTCTTGGTTTTGAGCTTGTGCAGCAGTTAATCCAAGACAGGACGATCGCCCTGGCGTATTTCCTGAAACTCTACACCCATGCCCAAATTCTTGGCGATGTACTTCACCTGAGCCTTGAGGGCGACGCTGATATCGAAAATATTGAGTGAGAGCCGCAAGTCCGTTCCGGGGGCCAGCAAGTCACCGGCAGCAATGCGGCAGCCCTGGCCCTCCAACCGGCTGTGACCACCGATCAACATCAAATCTGCCTCCCCGTCGACCGAGAAACGACGTCGACGTCGGCGATTCTCTTCTCCTCTGCGCATACCGGTGATGGAGTACCGGGTTTGAGGTCTGTCCAGAATTACCGGCAAATATTGCTCCTGGGCTTGCCGCAGCTCTTCTTCCCACGGAGCTCTTCCCGGCTCAACACACTCTATCGTGAACTGGCCGCGCAGCTCTGACTCAGGATCCGCGGTCCACACCACGCGGCATATTGCCTTGCCTCGCCCACGTTCGACGGTGAGCAAGTCGCCCACGCTGACCTCACGGGAACTTAGTAGCCTGGCGCCACCGGGATGAATGTCAAAGGTGCATGCGAGTTCCGCCGCTCCCCGCGCGGCATTCGCAGCGTGCGTAAGACGCACGGGAAGCGCCAGGCGGACTAGTTTCCCCGCTGGTACGCCGCCGGGCATCTTCTTATCCCGCTTGATGACCGAAAGATAGCAGCGCATGTCCGACCGGGCAATGTACCGTAATCGGGTAATAGTTACTGAATGGCTATTTCCAGAGGTGGAAGATCGAAGAACGGGGCTAAAGCTGCGGGAAACTTGAGCCATAGGGATTTCCACAGTGAACCCACTTGCGGCGAGGGGCTTTCTTCGGTGAAGATGTGTTCAAACTCCCTTGCCCATTGCCGTCAAGGAATCGCTCGTGCGCACGCTCTCGCCGTCTGCGGCCAAGCTGCGCCTGCTCAAGCGGCTGCGTTGTACCCTGCGCTATGAAAAACGGGCATGGGCATCGGGTGCGAGCATGGTGGCTGGCGTCGATGAAGTGGGCCGCGGGTCGCTCTTCGGTCCGGTGGTAGCTGCTGCCGTTATTCTCGATCGAGATTACCGTGTTCGCGGCCTGCGCGATTCCAAACTGCTTTTGGCCGAGCGCCGCGAAGTGCTGGCCCAACGCATTCGGGAACACGCGGTGGCTTGGGCGGTTGCCTCCGTTGATGCCGCTCGCATTGACCAGATCAACATCTATCACGCGTCTCGCTTGGTCATGCGCGAAGCTGTGCTACGTCTCGCCCCCGCCGCGGATCATTTGCTAGTCGACGCCTTGCGGATTGATTGCGAACTGCCGCAACGACCGATTATTCACGGCGATGCGCTTTCAGCTTCTATCGCTGCCGCATCCATTATTGCCAAAGTGCACCGCGATAATCTCATTCGCCAATGGGATCCGATATTCCCCGAGTACTGTCTCGCCTCCAATAAGGGCTACAGCACGCCTCGGCATCTGGCAGCTTTGCGCGAGCATGGGCCGACACCACTGCATCGACAGTCGTTCGCGCCGGTGTGGCAGAGTCCCGTGCCGCAGGAAGCCTTCGCATTTATGTTGCAGGATGAGGCAGCAGGAGAGGAAGGAGAAGCCCTGCTAGAGAGCGGCACCGAGCAGCCGGAAACAATTTCCAAATTGTAAAGAGCAGTATTCCGGCATGGCTCTCGCTCGCCCTATCAATTAGCCTGTTGACCAACCTCTAGTGGAAATTTGAGATCAGCACGATGTTGCGGTTCAGGTGCCCGCGGGCAACCACCAGTTGCTTACCGTCGTGGGACCAGTCGAAGTCCCGGATCAGTTCGCCCCTGAAGTGGGTGATTTGCCGGGCTGGGCCTCCGGTCAGCGACTGCTCCCAGATGTTGCCCAAGCCTCCACGCGTCAATGCATGGTGAAGAGCACGCCCATCACCGGACCAGCCTAATACTTGGATCCCTGCCGGGGACTCGAGCGCGTGAAGGGCCTTTCCGCCCTCCGCCGCGACGACCGAGAGAATCGAGGGAGTGGCGGGCGTCGTGCCCCATTGGTGAACGGCCACCATTCGGCTATCTGGAGAAATCGGCATCGAGATTGTCTGCCAATTTGCTGGGTGGACCTCCATCAATCGAAACACGCCAGGCGCTGAGAAACGTCTTCGGGCTGCAGACGGCGTACGCCACCCATTTTCCATCGGGAGAACACACCGTCGATTCACAGAATCGAATTGGGTGAGTTGGGTCGGATTGGCCCCATCAGCCGCATCTACTCGCCACACGTCGGAGGTTGTGCCCTTGCGAGCCGCGTACACCAGGTAGCGGCCGTCTCCGCAAGCCGACGGCAAGAATGTGGCGGCCTCACGCAGCGGCACTCTGGTGGTAGCGCCTCTCCGTCGGCTCCCATGGTGACGGTTGGCCCGGATCCGAGGGTGAGCAGTCGCCCGCCCGCGGTTCAAAACGCTGCCGGATACTGTTCTCCCGACGGGCGTCGTCGAGATTGGCCGCCGTGGCGTGCCAGGGCTTGAGGATCTTTGGCAACTTCATCAGGTAGGAATTTCAGCGCGACAAGGCGATGCAGTCGGATGTCCTCGGTTTTGTAAACCACACCCATACCTCCGCCGCCCAGCTCTTCAATGATGCGGCAGTGCGAGATGGTCCGGCCGATCATAGTCTGCCCGATCATGGAACGAACCTTCGGGTGGAATGTAGGAGCACTCCAGGCGCTCGTCAACGGTCTGGCCGACAGACATCCCGGCATCGATCAGTTGGCTGCATCGAAATAACTGTACGACTTGCCAGACTCCGCCTCCTGCTCTCTGAGACTGGAGTCCAACTTGCCGATTAGCTCCGTGTTGTTCGCAAGGGCACGCTGCAAAATCTCGGCCTGCTGCTTCGCCGTAGGCCAATCCTGCTTCTCGACCGCTTCCGTCAGTCCCGGCAACTCCAGATGAGCATACGTAAAGCGTGCGCCGTAGAGAATGTGCTTGAACCACGGCCTGCCCGGAATTCCGTCAGGATTAAGCCAGTTCCTTTCCACCTGCATCATGCCCCGATTGATGCTGTCAGCGAGCTTCGGATCGACGGCGCCAGAGGCGAGCTTGCGGCTTACTGAATCGTTGAGATGCTTGCCGGCTGCCTCGAACTCGTCGATACCCTCAAGCACGGGTTTGAGATCCAATTGGCTCAGGTCCTTGCCTTTGACAAGGTCATCGACGAAGTGGCGGATGTTGGCGGCGTAGCTCGCAAAGTCGAACGGCAGCAGGTCGGCATTGGCCAGGCGCAGCGCGGTCACTCCCCACAACTGCGACATCAGAGTGTGATAGCGGTAGCCGGGATCGCCGAAGTGGTTCATCCAGAAAAAGTCGTCATAGGCGGAGTGGTAGACGCCATAAGGTCCGTCGAACTGCAGGCCGAGGACAGGCATGCCCACAAAGTTAAGGAACACGGTGTGGTCGGAGCCACTCCCGATGCGGGTATCGGCAAGATTAGAGTCTGTGACTTCTTCAGATTGTTTGGCCTCGCGGCGCTCCCGCGCGGTTGAGTCCTTCCATGTGTCATACAGCATCTTGCCCGAAGGATCCTGCAGGGTGTGAGCTGTTTCGACCAGCATGGGCGCAAGCGAGGCTACTGCCTGGCCGTGAAAGTTCGGCCCGGAAGTGGAGGAATCGACGTTGATGTAAGCGACCGCTTTTTTGCGCAGCTCATCGGCGAACTGCTCTCCCCACTCGGTGGAACCGGTGAGGCCGACTTCTTCTCCATCCCAACTGCAGAAAACCACGGTGCGCCGCGGACGTGTTCCGGCTTTCGCCAACTTTCCCAGGGCGCGGGTCAGCTCCATCATCGACGCGGTACCGCTGCTGGGGTCGACGCCGCCGAAAACCCATGCGTCGCGGTGATTGCCGAGCACGATCCACTCATCGGGCAACTGCGCACCGCGAATGTGGCCCTCGACTACGTAATAGGGCTGAGTGGAATTATCCATTTCGATTTTTACATGGACGCGCACGCGCTGGCCGCCGAGGCGGTACTTGATGGGCAGTCCGCCCTGCCAGCCATCGGGAGCAATGGGGCCGTCCATATTCGCCAGCAGCGGTTTGGCATCGTGCCAGGAGAGTGGCAGCGCCATGATCTTCGGAATCGAAATCGCTTGCTCGACAGGAATACGCTTGGCCCCGGGAATCGACGCCCATCCCGGAGTGAGCGGATCGCCGGGCGCCATGAAATCGTAGGTGATGGCGCCGCGTTGAATGTGATACTCGGGGCCCCACGGACCGTGGGGAACCACCTTGCCCTTTTTGAATCCGTCTTCGGCGGGATCGCTGTAGATGAGAATGGCGGCTGCGCCTTCACGTTCGGCTGTGAGCGCTTTGAATCCGCGATAGCTGTAGGGATTCGAGTAGCGCACCAGCACGACCTTGCCCTTGACGTCGATGCCTTGCTTACGGAGAAGTTCGTAGTCTTGGGGATTGCCGCTGTGTGCATAGACCAACGGTGCCGTCACTTCTCCGGAAGCGGACATGCCGCTCCACGCCGAGCTTATGCTCTTGTTCTTCATGTCCGGATCGCCGGGGACCGGCATCTCTCGCAGGCCGGCTCGGTAATGCACGGGCGCGACCATTTCCAGAAAAGTGAACTTTGGATTGCTGCCGTAGACATCGTAGCGGCGGATGACGACCTCCTCTAAACCTTCCTGACGCCATTCGTCCGCGATATAGCGAGCCAGTTCATTGTTGCGTTTGGAGCCGGCGACATGCGGCTCGGAGGTAAAGATGTGATGCTGACGGCGCTCTTCGTCGGGCGAGGGAATTGCCTTGAACTTGCTTTCGATCTCGATCTCATGGGCGGCGGCGGAAGCAGTAAAGCCGAGGATAGAGGTCTGGGCGCAAATAGGCAGGCCGGAGCAAAACAGAAAACAGAACAGTGCGAACACGATAATTTTCTGCGTCCTCGGCGGCATTTCTCGGCGTACTCTGCGATTGCGTTGGTCCGAAGAATCTCGAAGCGCAGCGTGCGCAGAAAACATCCGCAGAGAACGCTGCGGCCCATCGCGGCCGTCGGAATCCATTGTCTTCGCTCTTCTCCTCAGCGGAGTTATTTCGCCTTGTAGATTTCGCTCAGCAGATCCGGCTTCGATTCATCGCGGACAAGATGAGGATATTTTTCTCCACCGTGATAGTCGAGCTTGTAGGTTTTGTAGTACTCCGTGTTTTCTATCAGCAATTCCAACCGTTCGCTGCTGTTCTTGCCGGCCTTGAGCGCATCGCGGAGCACTTCTGGAGAGAACTGGCGTCCGTTAACCGCAATTACTTTCATGCCTGGACCGATTCCGGCTTTTGCGGCGACCATGCCTTCGATGGTGTCGATAACACTTCCATCACCTTTGAGCGCCAAGCCGATCGAGTAATTGGCAACCACGCCCCGCTCGTCACCTTCTCCGGCCCGCATCATCTCCGACGGGATGTCGTCGTAAACGACCTTCCATCCGCTAGCTTCGATGCCGCCTAGTGGTGCGCCCGGGCCATGGTTGGTCAAACGCTCAGTCCAGAACGCGCGCCAATCATACGGTGCGACTTGGTTCAGCCCGTCCACGACGTCGTCGAAGCTATACGTCTTGACCATGGGCGGCGTGCTGGGAGCCCCGTGGAAGAGCCTGCAAAAATCATCAAGAGATTTTTTGCCTTTGCTCTGCTGTCGAATGATCACGTCCACCCAAAGCCAGTTCAGGTTGTCTTCGTCATAGAAGTCCACACTACGCCGCCACGAACGCCAGGCTCGAGGAGAGAAATAAAGTTGAGGTGCGGCATCGGCTGTGTCTTGAAGACTGCGCCAGGTCCGGCCTGCCACGTGGTCCAACTCAGCCGCGGTAATGGCCAAAGTATCCCGCGCCTGGTCGGGCGTCAGCAAACCGCTGCGGGCGGTCAGCACCTCGCCCAAGTACTGCGTAAGACCCTCGTAGACCCAGAGCAAATCGTCCTGCATAGGCTGCTGGTAGTCGGGTGTGGTGAGGTCCGCCGGACGTCGGTATTTTCCGTTCCACGAATGTACGTACTCATGGGGAAGCAAACTGGCCGACAACTTTCGCGCGTTCTCGTCCACCAGTCCCCGTTCGTCGATGCGGCTGTCGTCCGACTCGTGGTGTTCGAGGCCAAAGTGGGCGACATGATCGCTCAAACTGAACAGAAAATGATAATCGCGATAGTGCTGTGCGCCGAAAAGTTTTCCTGCCTGCTCGACCAGGCTCTTGTAGCGATCCCAGACTTCCTGTGCCGGCTCAAGTGCAGCGGCGCTGTCGGCCGCAATGTCCATCTCTACGGGTGGGTTCTGTCCGAGCGGAACGACCTTCAAAAATTCGCCAGTGATTACGGGAGAGTCCACAAGCGTGGTAAGAGAAACGGTGCCGAAATGAATTTCATGGCCGCTCTGATTCGACACTGGCAGCGGTGTCCCGAATTTCCAGCTTTGAGGAATCCGTAAGCTGGCGGAATAGTTAATGTCATCGGACTTCCAGCCCTTGGGATAAAGCAGAACCTGGTTCCAGCTAATCACCGCCATCTTATCGGTGGCAGAGGAGCCTGCCGAGAATCCGCCTTCAAACGTCGCCGGAGACAGAAAATCAAGCTCGGCATTTACTTCGTTCGTACCAGCTGGCACGTCCACGTGAAGCGTGAAGCCGTCAAGGAGATCGCGCCGCCACTTCAAAGTTTTCCCACCCGCGCTAAATTTAAGTCCCGCCAAGTCGACCACGGGGCCGTCGGGCGCGTGCTCACCCGGAATCCATTTCGGATAGTACAAAGTCAGGTCCCCCGCGCTGGCAGGGATCTTCAGCGTGGAGTGGAAAATCTTGCGCGGCGCATCGCTCGCGTCCACCTCAATGGTGACGGTCGGAGCGGACGCCGCCGCCAATGAAACTGCCACTGCCACAGCACAAAAGACTCCCAGAATTCTTGAGAGTTTCATTCGACGGGCTCCCGTGTTCGTGATGTATTGAAGCAACTCGATGCGGCTCTATTCCGAAGGCGACTCAAAGTCATTGAGTGTGTCCAGCATGGCCGCAACCTGAGGCGTTGCCATGTTAAAAGACTTTGCTTCATTGTCTTGCTGCTTCGCCTCCGCGAGTTCCGCGTCCCAGGCGAGTCCACGGAGCGTCGGGTCATCATAATGCTTCCGCGACTTCGTCGCTTACGGTGTGCAGCATGTCTTCGGCGCGACCGCGATCCAACTTGGAAATCTGCTGGCACCACGCGGTAGAGCAGAGGATGCCAACCCAAAACTGATTGCACTCTTGAATGACATGGCGCGCTTCCGCTGCCCGTGTTGTAACAAACGAGAACGCAATAACGCCTAGCACTATAGCAGTCCACCGTGCGACGGTACAGACGGTGCAGAGTGAGCGCTGATATGATTTCGCACATGTCACGGTGCGGCAAATTCATTACCTTTGAAGGACTCGATGGCACCGGCAAGAGCACTCAGCTGGGGAAGCTCGCGACAGCTCTCCGCGCGGCGGGCGTCAAAGTGGTGGAAACCCGCGAGCCGGGCGGAACCCCGACCGGTGAAAAAATTCGGCGCGTGCTGCTCGACTCTTCTACGGACGGCCTTTCTCCTTTGACCGAAATGGCGCTGATGTTTGCATCGCGCGCCCAGCACATTGCGGAAGTGATTCAGCCTGCTCTTGAACAGGGCAGCATCGTGCTCTGCGATCGCTTTACGGATTCGACCGAGGCTTACCAGGGAAGCGGCCGTAGACTGGGAAGCGAGTCCGTACTTTCGTTGCACCGTGTTCTCTGCGGAGACTTGCAGCCCGACCTCACGATCCTGCTCGATTCCGACGCGGCGAGCAGTCTTGGGCGGGCCCGCCGCCGTAATCAGCGTGCCTCGCGGAGGCGACGCGGCGGCCACGGCGATGAAAACCGCTTTGAGCAGGAGACCCGTACGTTCTTTGCTCGTGTGCGAGAAGGCTATCTCGCCATCGCCGCCCGCGAACCGCAGCGCGTGGTCCTGGTCGACGCTAGCGGTACGCCTTCTCAGACCCACAGCCAAATCATGCAAGTTGTGAGCCGCAAGTTAAAGTTGCCGGCGCGCATCTCGTGACTTCCCGCAGAGACACGGAATAAGCGAGACGATCTGTAAGAAACCAAGGGGCAAGCCGTGATGTGCCGCCAGTCCGAAGGGTCCACGCACAGCGTGCTCGATTTACAATAGATTTCTTCGGTTTCTGCTGCGATTGAGTGTTTAATGGCCTTCTCTGATTTCCACGGCAACGCCGAAACCATCCATCGCCTGCGCGACATGCTGGGGCGCGACCGCTTCCCGCACGCCGTAGTTCTTTCCGGCACGCCAGGCTCGGGCAAGTACACTCTGGCCTTGATGCTCGCCCAGACTCTTAACTGCCTCGCCCCAAGCAAAGCCGACGGCCTGCCTGACTTCTGCGGCAAATGCGCGAACTGCACTCGCATCGCTCAGGCCACCGACCTCGACGCCCGTTTCGCCGAGGCGGTCCAAGCCCGAGAAAATCTACGAGAGACCGACAAAAAGGAAACTCGCCTCTTCGTGCAGACTCACCCCGACGTGCTCATCGTTCCGCCTGATCCTCCGCAGATGATGATCAAAGTAGATCAGGTACGCCGCGTCATCGAGACCATCTACTATCGCCCGTCCGAAGGCAAGGAACGGATTTACATATTCACCAACTCGGCTTTCATGAAAGAGGCGGCGAACTCGTTACTCAAAGTGCTGGAAGAGCCGCCCGAGTTTGCGACCATCTTCCTGCTCACTGAAAATGCTGGCGAGCTGCTGCCCACGATTCGCTCGCGCTCGATGATTTTTCCTTTGGGCGCTTTGCCGGCCGAAGAAATCGAAACCTACCTTGCACAGCACCGCCCCGATTGGAAGGTGCAAGAGCGCGCGCTGGTCGCACGCCTTTGCGAAGGAGCCATTGGGCGCGCCCGCAGCTTCGATCTCGCTGCCTACATCGCAGCCCGCGCCAACGCGCTGAACATCCTCAAGTCGGCCTTGCGGGGCGGCGAGCACAGCGAGCTTTTCAAGATCACGGAGTCCTATCGCGCTGGTGCCGAGGGTCGAGAAAAAACCGAGCAACTAATCCGTACCCTCTATTCCTTGTTACGAGACCTGATGTTCCTGGCCTCAGACGCGCCCGAACTTGTTCGCAATACCGACATTCAGGACGACCTCAAGAAGCTGGCCCATTCCGCCGATTTCGGTTGGATTGCTTTGGCGTCCGACCGACTGGCCGAGGTCGAACGCGGAATGCGGCGTAACCTGTTGCGTCCCCTATCCCTTGATGCCTTTGCGACAGCACTGGAGAGAGTCTGAAGGAGTGGATCGGGGCTGGCTTGCCGGCACGCAACCGGCATGCCGCCCGGGGGAGGAATTCCAAAGCCCAGTATTTTTTGTTAACTTTAATGTTTTCTGTTGGTTACTGAGATTACTCTAGTGGTTCTATGCCCTTCGGAGTCATTGCCCACTTATCCGTGCAAGCCTATAATTGTTCCACTCTGGTATCAGCATTCTCCGTCAGGTTCCGGGTGAGAAGACAGGAGGGTGAAGTCTGCCCCTCTGCAAGGCGAAGGGAAGAAACCCGGTTATGCGAAAGAACCTGCAAATCGCCCTGATGGCCGTTATGGCGGTCGCGACCTCCGCTTCTCTCTCTGCGCCCCGGGTGCAGGCTGCTACCGGACCGGATGATTCCTCCCCGGTCATCACCAGCACCGACGAAAATGGCCGCAAGGTGTATGTAAACGATGCGGTGCGAGCAACTCATCTCCAGCATCCGCAGTCTTCGGAACCAACGCGGCGGAGACTGATGTACTGGAGTGTCAAAGAGAGCCGATGGAAACCCGTGCCTCCTGCCAATGCGGCGTCGATGCGTGCCGCCCGGTCGGCAGCGGCTGAAGTCAATCAGTATTTCGGCCACGAGTCCGCGGAATCCGCGCGGGCGAAAATAGTGACCGCCAATTTTGGCGGTAAAGTGACCACGCAGCAAGATATCGATTCTGCCATCGACCAGGCTGCGGCCCGCCACAACGTCGATCCAAACCTGGTGCGAGCCGTCGTGAAGGTCGAGTCTAACTTCAATCCCAATGCTGTGTCGCGCAAAGGCGCTATGGGCCTGATGCAATTGATGCCGTCAACCGCCCGGAGCTTGAAGGTCAAAAATCCCTTCGACCCTGAGCAGAACGTAGATGCCGGCGTCCGCCACCTGAAGAAGCTTCTGGAAAGTTATGGCGGCGACGTGAAGTTGACTCTGGCAGCCTACAACGCGGGTTCGGGCGCGGTGGCACGTAGTGCGGGAGTTCCGCATTATCTCGAGACTCAAAACTACGTGCGGCGCATCACCAACCTCTATTACGGCGGCTTCGATCTGAGCCGAACGGCGGGGGCCTTTTCGCGCGATCCCGTTAGGGTTCAACGGGATGCGAGGGGTGTTCTTTATATCAGCAACACGGACTAAGTTACCGGCATCTGTTTACACGTATCTCTCAGCGACCACGCAGTTTTAACGAAAAGCATACGAGCTAGAGACTTGAACACTTTATCGAGCCAGCGCGGCTTGCGCTTGGGAGCGTTTCTTTTGTTCTGCCTGCTCCCGACCTTGCCGGTGCACGCCCGTGCGCATCACGGCGATGCCTGGGTCCGCAGTCATTTCGCGGCCGCCGAACGCATGCGGGAGGCCCTCAACGGACGCATCCTGGCCGACCGTTCCCGGCATGACTACCAGCGGGTGATTAACGCCTACCGCAGCGTTTATTATGGCGCGCCGTCGTCCACAAAAGCCGATCCCAGCGTGGTGGCCGTGGCGGAAATACTGGTAGAGATGGGAAGGCGCTTCGACGACGACAAGGTTCTTAACGATGCCATTGGCCAGTACAAGTTCTTGCGACGCGAATATCCCGGTAGCAAATACCGCTTCGACGCGCTTTTTACCATAGGGGAAATCTACAAAGACGACTTAAACACTCCTGACCACGCCCGCTCCACCTTCAAGGAATTCCTCCATCGCTATCCCACCAACCGGTTGGCCGAAAACGCTCGTCAGGCGATCGCCGAAATCGATCGGGAAGTCCAGCCCGGCAACAAACCTGAGGCAGACAAAGCAGCTAATAAGCAAAGTCCGAGAAAAGATGTCAAGGAATCCCGAAACGCTCAGAGCCTAGAGACAGCTTCCCGGCCGGCAGCCGCCAATACAGCTCTGGACGAAGGCACTAGCAGGCAAATGGCACGGGTGACCGGCGTCCGGCATTGGTCTACACCGGACTACACGCGCGTGGCCATAGACGTCGAAAACGAAGTCAAATTTGCTTCTCAACGCATTTCGCATCCTGATCGCATCTTCTTCGACTTGCGCGGTACCAAACTGGCTTCCACGCTGGTGGGGAAGAGCTTCGACGTGGATGATGGATTTCTGAAAAAGATCCGCGTAGCGCAGTACCAACCCGGACGTACCCGCGTGGTGCTCGAGGTGCACGATCTTTCCGACTACGAAGCGTTTCTCCTGCCCAATCCTTACCGCCTGATTATCGATATTCATGGCAAGAATGCGACCGCCAAAGTGCCCAAGAGTATCGAACTGGCGGCAAGCGATGATTCAAAGGCAACAGACACAAGCGGCGGGAATTCGAGCTTGAAACAAGAAATCAAGTTGGAGATCAAGGCCGAAGCGGGAAAGGCGCCGGTCGCGAGCATGGACGTGGCGGACGATGCAAAGATCTCTCCCCAGCAGAGCCGCGCCGGTTCTGTTTCACCTGCGGCAGCGTTATCCGGTTTGGCGAAACCCGAATCTCTGCCGGTGAAAAAAGTAGTGGAAGCCGATGACGAAGGCAACGATTCCTGGTCCCCGCCAACGAGCCTTGTCGTGGCGGGCATACCTGATGCCAGTGCTAACCGCTCTATTCATGCCGCTTCCCGTGGGACGTCGGGACGCAAAAGAGGCAATCTGGCGGCGGAACTCGACGTGCGAGAGGCACAGCCCACAGCTAGTGGTGCGCGGTCGCTCATTCGCGCGCTGGGATTGAAGATTGGTCGAATCGTGATCGATCCGGGCCACGGAGGCCACGATACCGGAACCATTGGTCCGCACGGCTTGGAAGAGAAGAACTTGGTGCTCGAAGTCGGCCGGCGTCTGGGAAAGATGCTGGAGACGCGGCTGGGCGCAGAAGTGGTTTACACGCGCAAGGATGACACCTTTGTTCCGCTCGAAACTCGCACCGCCATTGCCAACCAGGAGCGAGCTGATCTATTCATTTCCATTCATGCCAACTCCAGCCGCGATCCCGGCGCACGCGGAGTTGAAACCTACTATTTGAACTTCACCTCGTCGCCCGAAGCGCTGGAAGTGGCAGCACGTGAAAATGCGGTTTCAGAGAAATCAATCTACGAACTTCAGGACCTGGTGAAGAAGATCGCTCTCAAAGAGAAGATCGAGGAGTCTCGCGAATTCGCCGGGGACGTGCAGCATTCGCTGCACAGCGGCCTTGCCCTGAAGAGTCCCGCCATCCGCAACCGCGGCGTAAAGAAGGCTCCCTTTATCGTACTGATCGGCGCCAACATGCCTTCAATCCTTGCCGAGATCTCTTTCGTGAGCAATCCCACCGATGAGCATCGCTTAGAAACCGCCGAATACCGCCGCCGCATCGCTGAGTCGCTCTACCGAGGCATCGCCAAATACGTAAACGGCCTGAGCGGCGTGAAGGTTGCGAGCAAGATAGACAAGGCTGCCGGCCAATAACTTTTTTCTGGATCGGGGTTGTACGCACAAACCCGCGCCCTGTCTCTGCAGCGAAGCGAAGGCCTGCCCTGAGCTCGTCGGAGGGACCCCCGCACTCCTAGCCCTCATCCCAGCCGTCTTAGGTTCAATCCTGCAGGTTCGTTTTGGAAACTTTTCCTGTTCTGTGTGGTCTAATTAACAGAGAGGGACGGTTCACGCCTACCTTCATGAGCTTTTCAAAGTCTGTTCTCATATTGGTTCTTTCCGTGTCCGCCGTCGGCCTGGCTTTCGCCGCCAACACGCCGCCGGTCGCCGCCGACGCGAAGTCGACTCCCATCTTGCCCCAGGGTTTCGCCGGGTGGCAGGTGCAGGGCACCGCCCAAACCAGCGCAGACGCCAGAATCGCCGACCCCGCGAACGCAGCCATTCTGAAGGAGTTCGGCTTCAGCGATTTCGCGTCTGCTACATACCGTCGCGATGATGGCCGCACGCTGAAAGTTCGCGCAGCTCGCTTTGCCGATGCCAGCGGAGCCTTCGGCGCCTATACGTTTTACCTGCAACCCAACATGTCAAAAGAGCAAATCGGCGACCAGGCAGCTTCGCTCAACTCGCGCGTCTTATTTTATCGCGGGCATGTGCTGGTCGATGCCGCCTTCAGCAGCCTGTCAGCAATGTCGGCCGCGGAACTGCGCGAACTGGCCGGCGTGCTGCCGCGACCCAGCGGAAACGCCGCCAATCTGCCGCCCATCCTTGCCTTCATGCCGCATAGAGGCTATGTAGCGAATACGGAAAAGTATGCATTGGGACCACTGGCTTTCGTCGCACTTTCCTCTCCCATTACGGCCCAACTGGTTGACTTCACTGCCAGCGCTGAAGTGGCAATGGGGAAATACGCCAGCCCGGGCGGCCAGGCTAGCTTGGTGTTGATTGAATATCCGACGCCGCAGCTGGCCGCGGAACATTTGCGCCGCATCGATGCGGTTCGCCAAGCGGGCTCACCGCAGGCGGGAGTTGCTGCCATCGAAAACGTTGGCCCGTTCTTTGATAAGCGTACCGGTCCAATTATCGCCATCGCTGCCGGACCTCTCTCCGAAAGCGATGCCCATGCGCTCTTAGGATTGGTCAACTACGAGGCGAATGTCACGTGGAACGAGAACACCTATCTCGACAAGAACAACAATGTCGGTACACTGCTGGTCAACGTCATCATCCTATGCTTCGTACTCGGCGCCATCGCGATCGTCGCGGGCGTTGGTTTTGGTGGCATTCGCATTTTGGTGAAGCGGTTCTTTCCCAATAAGGTTTTTGATCGTCCTGAACACATGGAATTCATCTCATTGCACCTCGCTGAGAAAATGGCCGAAGGGTCCTCGGGCGGGTCGTCCGACGCCGTCGCCGAGACAGCGGAGACTCCTCGAAGTCTCGGTTAAGTGCCTTAGACATATCGGCTTAGGACGCATTTCACCCCTGCATGTCTCACATTGCTACACTTGCCAACGATATTAATTGGTTGTGTAAATGATTGAAAATAAAGACATTTATTTCCTAAAAATCGCTTGACACCCTGCTTTTTCGGCTCATAAGATTTCGCCAGAAAGTTTTGACGGGATTTTCGCCTCCGTTGGAACTATTCTCCCTTGAAGAGAAGGCCATCCATGTTGCCGGGTGGCCTTTTTGTTTCTCGTCCTGATTTCTTGCGTCGAGTCGCGGGGAAACAACGTGCACACGATTCGTTGAACCTGTTTGGCGCTGCTTGCGTATCTTGTGTTAGGCACCTGGTGCCGCAATGCGGACGAAGAAAATGTGCTTCCCGGCATCGAATCTTCCAGGATTGAGCGTCGACAACGGAGGTTCCCATGTACTGCGATGGATGTGGTGCCCCGGTGCTGGCCGGCCAAGCTTTCTGCAATCGCTGCGGCAAACAATTCGTAGGGCCATTGACCGCGCGACAGTCAACCGGCCGCGTGCAACGGCATGTTCATCTGTTAGGAATTCTCTGGCTGGCCTTCTCTGCGTTGAATGCGATTGGCGGCGTGGTTGTGTATGTCATCGCGAACACGCTCTTCGCGCCCGGAGGAGGAACGGGAGCGCCAGCCTTCTTGCATCCTTTGCTCAGCGTGGTTGGGATATTTGTTCTAGGTAAGGCCGTTCTCGGATTTATCGCGGGATGGGGTATGCTGCGGCGCGAGCCCTGGGCCCGCATCGTGGCACTCGTCCTCGGCTTCATCTCGCTGTTCAATATTCCTTTCGGAACGGCGATCGGCGTCTACACCATGTGGGTCCTTCTTCCCAGCCAAGCGGAACAGGAATACGAGGCAATGGTGGCCGCTCGCGCCGCCTAAGGCGCCGGAATTGATCTTCGCTAATGTGGGGCTCGTGTGTGAGGACAACCGCCCTTCGACTTCGTTGCGTATGTTGTTGTGGAGTATGGGGGACTCAGGATGGTTTTAGGGGGTTCTGGGTGTCCCTGAGCACGTTTTGTACAGCGTTTTGTACAGCAATTTGGCGAGCCGATGTCAGGTCGGCTAGTCTTTGCTCTTCCTTCGCTCAGTCCTTTGATTCTTCTCGCACGTCTTCTGACCTGCTTAGCGCACCGAACCGTTGCCGATCCGGTGTTCAGGAGTCATTCTTCGCGTGTTATGCAGCAAGACTGGGACTCGCTACTTTCTTCCCTCGCCTCTTGTACGGTTTGCGCAGCCTTTTGCCGTTCGCAAAGCACACGCCTAACTGACGCAACCGGGTGCACATGCGAGTGAATCCGGCACCCGTTGTACCAAGGAATTCGGCAGCATGACCGTGGGTGCCAGTTGCGAACATCGCTCCAATCGCTGGCTCGACGCCGGAATCTTCACGTTGAACAAAGTGCGTGAATTCCATTATTCGCTGGCGATTTGATCGGAGGGATTTCAAAAGTCCATCGGTTGGGCTGTGTGAACTTGTGTTCCATCTGAATTCATCGTAGGTCCCTCGATGAGTGCCGCAAAGAATCCATCAAGCGCCTCGACGTTCATCGCCGTGCCGCCCTTGCACCCCCCTTTAGGCAAAAAATCTAGGAAGGTCCCCTTGTTCTCCCATTGCAAACGTAAGGCGCGGCGTTTGCAACATGTTCGCACTGATTGATCCGTAGATGGAGACCAAGATGCCTGCCGTCAAGAGCGATGCGCCGAGGGAACCAACTAGACGCTTTGCTACATCAGCGGCGGGCGTACTTGTTGCGGCTGCGTGCGGGAGTATATGAATGACGACATACTGCAAGGCAACGTACAAGAACGTCGCCGTTAGTAGGGCGATACAGAGTGCGATTGGAGCATCTTTGCGTGGATCACGTGTTTCCCCAGAAGGGAAGAGTGCTGATTCGAAACCGCCATAAGCATAGACAATGAGAATGAGTGCTTCGAACCAGTCCGAAGCATGTGAAGAAACGGCATCTGGAGTCAAGGGGATAGCGGGGTAGATCAAGAGAGCAGCTAGTCCGCCAACAGTAAACAGCATTAGGAGAATCAGCTTCGCGGCTGCAAAAAAGTTGTTGAGCAACATGCCTTTTGCCACGCCTAGATAATTGACAATCGCCAAGAAACTAATAAGGGCGAGCAAGATCG
>QIAN01000502.1 GCA_003225005.1 Acidobacteriota bacterium
GCAACTATGGCGCATAATCCATTGCATAGTTCATCCCGAACGTGCCTAAATCGAGCCGACTCAACCGACAGTCCGCGACGTACCAGGCTGCCATCCTCGAAACTGACGATAACAAGCTGCCAAATCGTCTTCAGGCAGCAAAGGCCGCGATTGACAACCGGATTCACGAGTTGCAGACGGACCACGGCGGTACGCCCGAAGAATGGCAAGCTATTACCGATGCGCTTGGTCGGCTAAACGTCCTACGGAGAGAGTTACAAATACGCTCTTACGAAACGGGTTCGACCAGTGCTTGAATGCCGCTGACCAGACCTGCGGGTCAAGACTTCGACACTACCACGCTAACGCCCGCAGATAAGGCTTCCTGTCGGGAATCTAACGGGAGGCGCCCAAGAACGTGTAAGCCAGCCCTACGACGGAAATGACGATCAGGACATAAGGCCACAATGTAGCTATGCGCTTCAAGAACGACACCCTTAAATCCTAGCTCGATGACCGCTGCTTCTCGCTCACCAGTCACTCCGGCCTTTGGTAACCACTTGTTTCGACCGGCGGGACGTGCTAGAAGGAACGAGTTAGCCAGTAACCGAAAAGGCAGCCGCGGTTCCATTGTCGAGCCCTCCCCCGAGATCCGACTCAGAAACCGCGGATGGCCAAACGCGGTGTCCCCGCTTTTGGTTAAGCCCAACGGACTAGCCTAAGAGCATGTAAGGGGCCAAAACACCGGCCAGGAGTTGCAATCACTTACACGCTCCGTGGTGACGAAATCCATCACTACACGGAAATCATTTTCCCATAGCGACCCTTCGACGGCTGGTGGGCCCGCATCACGCGTGAGCAGCCTGACCTGCTCGAATAGATCTCTCCTGGACGGCTTTCGAGCTTGTGCCGGTGTGTGGCGGACGCCCTGCAATTGAATGGCACACATCGTCCGTGCAATCAAATTGCAGGGGGATGAGGCAACCTGGGGCCGCGGGGGCTTACCCCTAGTTTGACGGAATCACCACGGCGGACCTTGCCACCTTGCACCACAGAGATGTAAACCCCAACGTGTGTGAGGTGTTGGAGGTAGAGTCGTCAGTGTTCGCTGTTGGAGAATCGCTTTCCACGGATCTGGGTACCGAGCTGGGAGAATCGCGACCTGCGACAACTGCTATTGGTGGGTCTCAGAAAAGGGCTACATGAGCGATCGGCGCTCCACTGCGAAGTCCGCGCGCCGGTTGGGCGTTTGACAAAGAGTGGGGCTCGGCTTCACAATTGGAACCCGCTTGCGAGTTGAGGGAGCCCACCGAACTCCGAGGGGGGTACTGTTTCGACTCGCGTGTGATCGTCAGCAAGCTTCAGTTAGTGCCACTCCGTCGCTGCGCTATGACAAAGGATCTGCCTGCCGAAGGGCGATCTCTGCTTTGCGCTGGAATTCTCTTCGCGACGAAGCCCCAACGGCTTCCGCCCGCTTCCCGCTGCGGTGACCAGCGAGTCTGACTTGCCGAGGAGCCTGAGATGAATCCGCAGAAACCCACATTTAGTCTATTCGCACCCGTTGCGCTCGTCGCGTGCCTGTTTTTTGTGACCCCGTTGATCGCGGGCGCTGCACAATCTTTTCGCCGCGATCCGGTGCCAACCAATGTGGATGTGAGCCAGCGCAGTGGCAAGGAGTCCGAGGAGACCGTCGCGGTCAATCCCACCAACCGCAACAATATTGTCATTGTGACCGATGTGGACTTTCCTGCCGCCGGGATGTTTGCTGCGGTGAGCTTTGATGGCGGCGTGAACTGGGCCACGAGGCTGATCGGCAACAATGACAATCTGGGCGCTGCTTGCTGCGACCCGAGCCTATCGGTCGATCAATTCGGCAATCTCTTTCTCACCTATTTGTATAACGTCGGAAATTTCGTTCCGATCGCGCTGAGCACGGACGGCGGTCTCAATTTCAACTTGATCACCAATATCGAGAAGCCGCCCAAGAAAATTGGGCAGCAGAATATCCCGATGAGTTTCGAGCGGCGAAGGTGCCTCAATGCTTATCGCAGTCCTGCGTAGAATCTCTGCGTTCGTATTCGTTTCATCGTGCCTGCTTTTTTCGCACCAGGAATCCACCAAGCCACCGGAAGGCCAGCAGACGAATCCGCCGGCTCAGCAGCAGCCAACAAATTCAAGCCCGACGCCTCCCGAAACCCAAAAGCCTGAGCAGCAACCGACAACGCCAGAACCGGGAGGCGAGCCTGCACAGAAACCCGCGCCCAAGTCCCTGCAAACGCCGACCGCGCAAGCTTGGCAAATCCTACACACGGCGTGCTCGGCGGACAAGACCATCGCGCGTGCCACTGCGGTCGGCGTATTGGGTTTGCTGCCGGGCAATCCCCAGGCACGAAAGATGGCAGAGAAGGCTTTGACTGACGAGAAGTCGGAAGTGCGGTCTTCCGCCGCTGGAGCGCTGGGTGCAATGCAGTCCAAAGCAAGCATTGCCAAGCTCAGAGAGGCCGCCGATGACCAAGATCCTTCTGTGGCTCTCGCGGCTGCCCATTCACTAATTCAACTCAATGATGATTCCGGCTACGAGGTCTACTACGAAGTGCTGACTGGCAAACGAAAAGGGAAGAAGGGACTGATCGCTTCGCAGATGGCGGTTCTTAAGGATCCCAAAAAAATGGCGGAACTGGGAATTCAGGAGGGGATCGGCTTTATTCCATTCGCCGGTATGGGATGGCAGGCATTCAAGATGATCCGCAAAGGTGATTCCGCCCCAGTACGCGCCGCTGCGGCGAAGGTGCTCACCAAGGATCCGGATCCGGATACCACCAAAGCGCTCGCGGACGCAATTGGCGACAAGAACTGGGTGGTGCGGGCAGCAGCGCTGGAAGCACTAACCGAACGAGGAGATCCTTCCGTTCTTGACACGGTGGAGCTATACATGTTCGATGACAAAGACGCTGTGAAATACACCGCTGCCGCCGCTGTTCTGCACCTCAGCGCTATCAAGAAGTCTGGTACTCCCGTTAAACAAAAAGGGAGGAAAAGGAGACGGAGATTGCGGAGGCAGAAATCCGATAGTTCATGATGACCGAGCGCGTTCATGGCGAATGCATTGGACTAGATCGTTGGGCAAACACCCGGGCAGTCGTCATCGACTGGCTGATCACGGAGTTCCTGGCGGCAGTCCTTCTTTGATCCGTTCGGCCGCCTGCTCAAGGGTGAGATTGTCCGGCACGCGCTGGTAGGAGCTCCGAATCTCTTTGTCCTGCACATTGATGGTCTTGAAAAAGAGCGCTTTGCCTTGCATCTCCACGTCGAGCAACGTCATGTCCCAGTGCCCGGGGGCAATCTCCTGCTGCCTAAAGGCAAAACGGCCACCTTTGTCCAAGTGCCCCAGGAACCCGCCTCCAAACTTCACTTCCTGCATGAGCTTGCCTCCGATCGCCGCCAACCGGTTGTCCTTCACGTTGATCGACATCGAGCCTTCCATAGCGTGGAAGACGCGGGCTTCGCGGTTGGAAGGACGAAAATTCGGGTTAGGCTTGAAGTCAAACTGAACGAGATCTCCCTGGCGTCTTGCATAGGTGAAGTTAAAGGCATCGGGAAGCATCTTCACGAAGATCCTGGCCTGCTCCGCATCCTTCTGTCGTTCCCGACGCTGCTTTTCCTCCAAGGTTGGATCGTGAAGCAACCGCTCGATGCGGGCATCTTCCTGCTGCTGTTGCGCTGCACTCAATGGGCGCCCGTTGAGAGAAATTAGCCGTTCGACCAAGCCCTCCTCTGTTTCCACGACTTCCTTGATCTGGCGTTTGGTTGGTTGGTCCTCCTCCAATCGATACATCCAGTGGCTATGGTCCTGATCTTCAGCCCTCATTTCGTTTTCCAGCACTGTGCGCACGAGTTCGTTGGCGGATGAAACATCGTTATCCGTTGCATGAAGGGCGGCTGAGACCAGCACCGCCATCGCTGCAACTGGAGCCAAGTAGGTCAGCTTCACAATGCAATTAGAGAGGAGCGGGCGGGTCTTCTGTTTACGCACTGCATGCAACATGCAACTTCTGGGTTTCATGTTCTACAACCGCGTCTGGTTTCACTAAG
>QIAN01000505.1 GCA_003225005.1 Acidobacteriota bacterium
CGTGCGGCCATGTCGCATAGTAACTCCAAAGAATCCCCCGCCTTTAGGCGTGGGGAGTCTTCAATGGCTTGTACTGTACTGCGCCGCCTGTGGGGTTGGGAACCTACGTGCTCTGCGTTGCATCAACCATCCGGCGACAGCTTATCTGCACTGCATGAAACCCGTCGCGAAAAATCGTTGGGGATGGGCCAAAAGCGTCCTCGTTACTCGGCTAACGCAGTTCTGAGGAGGTACTTGTGCAAACTGTTCGTCGAATCGACAGCCTGGGACTATGCCTAGTTCTTGTCTTGGGAGCGGTGAATCCAACTCTTATCGCGTCCGGCTCTGGTGAGCAATCAGAGGCAGCACCCAGCCTGATATTTATTGTACGATGGGGGAATAAATGATCATATCGCTGGTCGTTTAAGGTGCTAACCAGTCGCTACTCCGGGAACCAGTTCACGGCTTCAGGTGGGTCAGCAGCACGATGTCCGCTTCGCCCTTGCCCACTGCCGCGTAGATAGACTTTCCGTCCGACGACCACGAGACTCGCCGCGCAATAAACGTGGCCTGGTGACCGAAATCGGTCACCGGTCTCAGACTGCCGTTGTCAGTTGCCACCGTCCACAGGTTTGTGGTCGGTCCGTCCATCAGCAGGACAACGAGAAACTTTCCATCCGGAGAGAGTACCGGTTGCATGAGCAGAGACGACGCCAGGCGCGAGCCCGCGAGTCGGGTCAATACTTTGTTTGGACCGTTTTCAGGCTTGGCTACATGGATTTCCATGTCCGAAAATCCGTTCACACCCGCCAGGGTTGTGACGAAGTAGAACGTTCCATCTGCCGCCATGGCCGGTCCGCGGCCATCCGGCTGGACTGGCCTGAAGTCGGTCCCATCCGGACGAACTTTATCAATGCGGAAACCCTTCTCTGTCGGGGGTGACACGTAAAGCCACTTTCCGTCGGGCGACCAACACGCCCATCCTCCGCCAACCGAGACTTTATGCGCATTACTGCCATCGCCGTTGACTACCCACTGGTCTACATTCCATGCCGAGCTGCCACGATTGACGTACGCAATGTGCTGCCCGTCTGGCGACCACACAGGGACTCCTAAAGCGATGAGCGGATCCTGCTCGAACGTGAGCTGCCGGGATTTCCCTGTTTCTGGCTGCAAGATCCAGAGATTTCCGTGGCCTCCACTATCACTGAGATAGACAATCTCGCGATCATCCGGCGCAACCGAAGGTGTTTGTACGGCTCCGGTCTGATGCGTGATCTGGACACCGCGCCGCACATTGTCCTGCGGCGTTCCGTCCACGGGATACTTCCAGATGTCGAACTGCATCCGATCGCGGCTGGCGACCACATTGCCTCCGCGGTCCACATCCGGCGATATGTAAGATGTTTCGCCAAACGTGAGCTGCTGCGGAGTGTTGTTTCTTAAGCGAGCTAGCCAAAGGTTCATGATTCGCATGTACAGGACGGTATCGCCGCGCGAAGAGCTGAAAATCACGCCCGAGCTGTCCGGTAACCAAGAAAAACCTGCCTCCGGATTTCGGTCCTGAGTGATGCGATGCGGCTCACCGCCGCTGATCGGCACGTAGAAGATGTCGTAGTCAAACGTTCGGCCGCTCTGGTACCCCAGCATGCGGTCGTCAGGAGACCAGCGCAAATTGGAATAAATGTAATCTCCAGGAAGTCGGGTGATCAGGTGAGCATTCGACCCATCCCTGTCTGCGACTACTAACTCAATTTGTCCCTGATTCTCTTGCAAGTACGCGATCTGCTTGTCGTGATGGCTCAGATCTGCAGGAATCAGGCTGCTGACAATCGGGCGCGCCGTGCCGCCCAACGCGGGAATCTCCCACACTTGACCCTGTCCATTGGCTTCGGGAGATGGCGAGAAATAAATCAGGGAACTGGAATCGGCTGACCAGCGTGGCGACTGATGGTCGGCATCATCATGCGTGACTTGCAGCGGCGCTCCCGCCGAGAGCAACCGTACCCAAACTTGTCGCCGACCTCCAAGGTCGGCCGTGAATGCCACCGATTTGCCGTCCGGCGAAAGCGCTGGAAATTCCTCCATGCCCACGAAGTCGGTCAGTCTTCTCACTCCAACGGGCAGGCGATTCTCCGTGGGCGCTATAATTCGAGCCGCGACAATTCCTGCTGCTGCTGCCACCACAACAGCAACGGCGACCATGAACGGCGACAACCTTCGGCCAACTTTGCCCACCGATATAGGAACGGCAGGACCGCTTTCATCGCGCGAAAGCATTTCCAGGTTGAATGCCAAGTCGCGGGCCGACTGAAACCTGTCGCCAGGGTCTTTTTCAAGGCACCTGTGGACAACGCGCCCTAACCCCGGCGGAAGATTGCGAACACTGGTAGACAGCTGCTCGGGTTCCTCTCTGAGGATCGCGCTCATTGTGTCGGCAGCTGTTGCTCCCTGAAAAGCACGCTTTCCCGAAATCATTTCGTAGCAAGTGGCGCCCAAGGAGAAAATGTCGGAGCGAGCATCCGCAGTGAGCCCGCGCACCTGCTCCGGGGACATGTATCCTAGCGTTCCGAGCAGCATGCCGGGCTGAGTGGAATTGAAGTCGGCAAGTGTGCTTTCACGTCCCGCCGGATCGGGGCGGGTCAGCTTGGCCAATCCGAAATCGAGTATTTTCACGAGTCCGTCGCGCGTGACAAACAGGTTTTCCGGCTTGAGATCGCGGTGGACGATGCCCCGATCATGCGCCGCCGCCAACCCCCGAGCTATTTGCGAGCTATAATCCACGGTTTTCCGCACCGCAATTGCGCCTTGCAGCAGCCGCTCTCGCAAGGTCTGCCCCTGCAAGAGCTCGGTAACAAGATAGGGAGCTCCCGCCTCCGTGGTTCCGAACCGGTAAACAATGAGAATATTGGGATGGTTCAGCGCGGCAGCAGCTCTCGCCTCTTGTTCGAAGCGGTGCAGTTTTTCTGGGTCAGAGCCGAGTTCTTCCGGTAGCACTTTGACGGCTACATCGCGACCCAGGCTGTGGTCACGAGCACGATATACCTCGCCCATGCCCCCAGCCCCTAGAGGACCAAGAACTTCGCAGTCCCCGAAACGCGTTCCGGCTGCAATTGCCATAATTACCGCCGATTATAAAACCAGGAACTGAGAAACTTAAGAACCAAATAATGAGCTTTTGGGAGGGAACAACAAGAGGCCCTGGTAGCTGGGCTGGCGTAACTCCATGACAGGCGAACAATGTGTGGACGGGCTTGCTGCCAACGCAGAAACCTAGCAGAGAGAGCGCGACTTTCGGCAAGGCCATCCGTCCCAAGAACTGAGGCGGAGGCTTTCGCAACGCGCTGAGAATTTGCCCGTTAACTTCCGGATAGTCGGCATAACCGGCCAATGCCCATTCTCGTGCCTGCGCCCCTTCCACCTTCCCGCACGTCAGCTCGCAGTTGCATTTCTCGTCGTCTAGGCGATCGCAACGGGCGGAGTGATGCTGTGCGGGCATTATGCAGGCCCTATTGCTGTTCTGAAGATTCTGACTAAGGTAATCGGAAGTAGCGCAGCCCTTTACAGCATCTGGGAATTGTTTCGCAGGCGGATTTGGCGATGGCGAGTTTTCAGGTGGCTCGGTTTAGTAAATTTTCCGGATATCAATGGCAGATGGACAGGTACTCTCAACTGGAAGAGACGCAAGACTAATATTCCCGCTTCAATCACGATTCGGCAGACTTACACTGACATCACTGTCGCATATTTCGGCGTGATGTCAGTCTCACATTCTATCGCCGCCAGTCTAGCCATTACCGGCGAGGAAGACGATCACCCCAACTTTTGCCTCCGACGGGCATCGCATCTCCTTCATTACTCCACAACGTTGTCTTACAAAGGACGCCCAAGTTGGAGCACTGATATGCAAAGTGGGAGGTGGCACAGCGGATCTGAAAGGCACCATTTTCCCCGCCGGAAGCCTGGCCATCTTCACCGTCCCCGGAGCCGGGGGAGGGCTGTTCATGACCATCAACGACGAGATTGGCGGATTCGACGACAATTTCGGCAGATCATCGTCAGCGTTGGCGTCCGGCTAGCTGGCACCGTGAGTGTGTAGAGCAATCCGCGTCTACCTCGATACGCGCGGGGCAACATGGAAAAATGGAAGAATATGCATGCTGGCGCCACATGTTAATGTTCGCATTTCTGCGAGCTGCTGATTCATGGCTTGGTCTCGTGCAGCTGCGTGCCAGTCTCCGCGGACCGGACACGAAATCCATACAGCGGCAATCACAAAAGCGCATGTCCTAGTGGGAAACTCAGAGTAACGGCGGCGGTTTTCCCAACCGTTCGGGACTCACTCTGGCCTTGGGACTGGCTTTTTGGCACAACGCTACACTCCAACCAATCTTGTTTCAAAAGCGGCGGAAGACGCTCGCACTGCCGTGCAAATGTGCAACAGGTTGCCAACAAGTGTAGT
>QIAN01000506.1 GCA_003225005.1 Acidobacteriota bacterium
AGAACTGTCGACTATACACAAAGTCGCGATAAACAGTGAGCAGCCCTTTGGTTCCGACACTCTCCGCCCGGGTCCCAATCCAAACCGCAGAGAGTTCTGGACGGCGGGTCACGAACAGCCAAATCGGAGCCCAGAGAAAGCCCAGCAAACCTAGACAGAAAAAGACTGACCTCCATCCGAAGGCACCGAGGAGCGCAAAGATTGCCACTGGCGCGATCAGAGCACCCACGGCCGCGCCGCTCTCGAATATGCCGCAGCCCAAGGTGCGTTCTTGCGGCGGAAGGGTGCGCGCCATTACCCGCAAACCTGCCGGCCAGTTGGCGGATTCAGTTACGCCCAACAGGAAACGGAAGACCATTAAACTGGCGAAGCCAGTGGCCAGTCCCGTAAAACCCAAAGCGAGAGACCACGCCATCACTGCCAAGGCGAAACACCAGCGTAAATTGAATCGGTCCAACACGGGTCCGACCGCGAACTGAAACAGGGTGTACGAATAGTAGAAAATCGCGAACAGCCAGCCCAGATGTGCGTTGTCGAAGCCCATCTGATGCTGCAACGTCGGCGCGAGAATACTGATGGTTTGGCGGTCCAGATAGTTCAGGACGGTCGCCAGCGACAGTGTTATGACCAGAGTGGACTTGATCCGGAAGCTGAGATTCGTCACCGCGGTTTTCCTCACGATCAGAGGACTCAATTATCCAACGAGATCCAAGGCAACAAATCTCAATCCAAGAAGAAAGAGAGGAAAAACATCCGCCACAAACGTGGCGGCCAAGCAGACAGAAAAACTCAAGAGCCTGATCTATCGGCCGCGCGATCGCACTGCACCGTGGTCCAATTAACAGCCACTATGACAGTAGACTTTTGGCGGTGTCTATAATCCAATCGCAATTTTATGTAACAGAACTATCGTCGCCTGTTCATTTCGCGGATGCATGCAAATACAACACGGCATCTCCATCAAAGGGCGAGGTGAAAGACTGATTGCCGTCGGCAACCGTCATCACGCCGGTCCCAGCGACCAGATTCGTGGCGGGATTAAACCATTCAAATTGGTACGTTCCCACCGGCAAACGCACGGTAAACGGCTTGGGGGAAGGCTGGTACACCAGATACTCAACGCCCGGATTTGCCAGGCAATAGCCCGTGCTGGAGAGCAAGCCCTGCGGCGTCATCGCAACCAGATTCATCCGGTTGGCGTAGGTCTCCACACTACCCATGGCATCGCGAATAATGTTCCAATACTTGTCCGGCCGGACGCCTACTTCCGGATCGGCTGTCGAGCCTTCCGGATAGTTTCGTTCCGGCCACTTGGTCAGGTAGGGATCCATGAATAATACGTTGTTGCCGACCGCAAAATTCTGCCAGACCCATGCACGCTGGGCAGGCTGACCATCGCGTTTGAAGTCAACATAGCCGTAGGAGTGATCGGTATCGTTGACGATCACCTTGGTGCCGTCGGAGGGAGGCACATGGCTTCCCGGTGAAATCCAATCGGCGGCGCTGTTGTAAAGGGTCAAATCAGATCCACCCTTCCATTGAAACGTCATGCCCACTGGGTGTTGCTTCGGTTTAGAGGATTCGTATTGTTTGATGTAGTTGATGACACGAGCCTGCCAGGAATCCGAGTAGGGCGATCCCGCCTCGTTCGACACCTCGTATAGCACGTTGTCGAGGTCGTTCACCGTATCCACCACCTTCCGAATGTATGCCGTTTCAACTTCCCATGCGGCATCTGGTATCCGAGCGTTGTCGGTTGGGCAAGTGTCCGGGCAACTGATGTGATTGATGTTGTTGGTGGCGACAAAAGGATCACCGTCTTTCGGATTGGTATCAAACTGCCATTCGAAACCATTGAAGAGCATGACGGAAACATAGATTCCGTTTTGGCCGGCGGTAATCGTCCTGGCCCGCATGCGATCAAAATAGCTCTGGTCAAGTTTGGAGAGGTCGAATTTCAAGCCGCCGTCCGTGGCGACGCCCGGACCGGTGCGGAGCCACTTCCAGGGCAACGCCACAAAGTTTCCTTCCGAATAGTCAGGACCCGGGCCTGCATCGGGCAGCTCGGCGGTCCAGAGCCGCATGAAGTTGAAGGTGTGATCGACCATCCATTTCATATAGGCGGCGTAGTCAAAAGCCACGCCAGGAGGATTCAATTGGCCGCGGTCAGGAAGATTTGCCCACGTATGCGAGCCGGCCAGGTAAATAGCCTTCCCGGAACCGGCTGTGAAATAGCGACGGTTGGCGGGATTCACGCGCAGCGGCCCGGTGGCGGTTTGGGCACGGAGCGGGGCCAACGGCTTCCCGGCGTCCTGGCTGTAGGCGAGTGCGCACAAGGCCAAGCTCAGTATCAACAGGCTCGTGGGGAATCGCACGGCGTCCGGCAGGCATTTCAACGCCGGGCGATTCGACTGTTCTTGCTTGCAGCAGCTCGACAAACCCCGCTCCGTGGAAGCGTGGGGCGAGGGGACAGCCGGTGAAATCGTTGCTGGCATTCGAATCTCCAATTAGATCAGGTCTTTATGGGTGTGAACTCCAGGAGCAGGCGCAATTGGCTTCTGCTCGAAGGGCTCACCAATGTCGGCTTCTTTTACTCACAAGGTTTTACTTGACCGCAACACCTGACACTTCAATTTGTGGCCCGTGCCAATGCCTGCTGGACTTGCTCCAGCGTGAACTGAACATCCTCCTTAGTATGGGCGGCTGAGATCGACCACTGCTTTGCCGCCAACGGGAAAAAGTAGACACCCTGCTCGATCAAGTTCTTTCGCATCTTGGTATCAAGCACAAAGTCGTGGTGCTCGGCGAGGTCGTGCCAATCTTTCGGTTCGTGATCCATAAAGTAGATACAAAAGGCGGAACCTTGTCGCGCGACAACAGCACAGATGCCAGCAGCGCGCATGATCTGTTCGATACCCCGCTGCACTTGGTCTCCCAGGGTTTCCACGTGACGATAGACTTCACCGTCATTCATCAGCAGACGCTCGATCGTCGAAATGGCAGCTATGGTTGGAACAGGATGAGCGTTGTAGGGTCCTGCCATTAGCACGCGTTTCGACAGATCGGGATGAACAAAGAAATCCATCAATCGCCGTTTGCCGCCGATGACGGCCATCGGATAGCCGTTGGCAACCGCTTTGCCAAATACAGCTAGATCCGGCATCACTTTCGCGATGCTCGCGTAACCACCAATGGCGTGACGGAAACCGGTCTTAACCTCATCGAAAATTAGAAGGAATCCGAACTCATCGGCCAGGTTGCGCAGGCCGCTGAGATACGAGGGTTCAGGTTTCACGACCCCAATGTTCTGCAAGATCGGTTCCGTAAGCAGGGCTGCGATGGGATACTTTTTGCAGACATACCGTACCGAATCGAGATCATTGAAATTGACGATATGCACCAGTTTCTGATGATCGATCGGTACACCCGCACTAATGGGTTTGTATGCATATTCTCCGGGTGAAACTCGCGGTCCGAGATCTTCGAGCGGAGTCATCAGATTGCATGACACATCGTTATGCCATCCGTTGTATCCACCCTCAATCACGATAATGTGATCGTGACCTGTGACCGCTCGACTGAGCCGGATGGCCTGATACGTTGCTTCACTGCCACTGTTCAGGAATTGGACGGACTCCACCGAAGGGACGTGTTTGCAGATCATTTCTGCTAGTTGTCCTTCCAGCAGAGTTGTCCCCGAACCGTACAGGCTGGCTCCTTGTTGCAGCACCCGGCTGACGGCTTGAGTGACGTGGGGGTCGTTGTGCCCCAGGAAATGCGGAGCGAAGGCGGCATGGTAATCAATATAGCGGTTGCCGTCCGCGTCCCAGAGGTACGCGCCCAGTCCTTTCACAAAGCTAATCTCCGGGCTTGTGACTCGGTTTTTTTACAGAGACGATGCCACCAGGAATATACCTCCTGTTATTCGCAAGAATAGCTTTCGATTCTGTATATGACGGCATAGTCAATGACTCCGATTCCTAACGCCCCGGTGAACCCTCCACCAAAATGAGATTTTCAGCGGATGTTTGTGGCGACTGCCTCGCATCTACCCAAGATCAGCACCACCGTCGACGAAGTACAAACCGCCAACGCAGAAGGCGGCTTCGTCTGTAGACAGAAACGTGGCCATCCCCGCAATATCAGCGGCAACGCCAAGCCGGCGAGCCGGAATTCTGGGGATGTACTTGTTGCGCGCTCCCGGTTCGGAAAATTCTTTTGCGTTCATCGGGGTATCCATCGTACCGGGGATGATGGCGTTGATGCGGATTCCGTCCGGAGCATAATCAGCAGCCATCGACCGCATGAGCGCCAAGACGCCCCCTTTACTCGCGCTGTAGGCTGCCAGCCCGGCAAATCCTCGCAGGCCTGTCCGTGAGGCGATGAAGAGGATAGTGCCGGCGCCTTGTGCCATCATGGATGGAATGGCGTATTTCGAGCACAACCAATAGCCTCGCAGATTGACGTTGATGGTGCGATCCCACTCTTCGTTCGAAAGTTCGTGAGCCCGCGTTTCATAGGACATGAGGACAGCCGCATTGTTGACAAGTATGTCGATACGCCCAAAGCGTTTAAGAGTGGTTTCGACCATCCCCTTCACCTGTGCTTCAGAAGAAACATCCGTCTGGACAAACGCCGCCTCACCACCGAGGTTTTGGATTGAGCCAACCGTGGATTGTCCGCGGGCGGGGTCAACCTCTGCTACGACAACCCGGGCGCCTTCCTTCGCAAAGCGTATGGCAATCGCTTCTCCAATGCCCGCCCCGCCACCGGTCACAATCGCCACTTTGTTCTTCAGGCGCATTTGTCTTCCTACGGTTCTCCAATTCACATCTCTTGGCCACAGAATCTAGTAGTCTCGGACCGTGCTGACAGCGGCCACACAAGGTACACCCTGTTATTGTCCGGGCGGGCCATGCGTAAAGACGATAGCAATATCTGGCTGGTTCCATCTATCGCGTGGTGATTTATTTTTGACACAAATCTATCGGATCAAAAAAGTGACCCTCCTTGCCAGTGCATGCAACGCGCGGCCTTCTGCAGTGAGCCTCCAGTTAGACGCCACTACCGCCTTTCATTTTTCGACGCCTTCATCGAAAGTGGTTCGCGAAACATTCTCGGCTGAAGGTTTCGGTTTGCTCTGGCAATTGCTGCAGGCTTTAGTTCACGGTCCCAAAGCATGATAGGACTAACTGAATTTGAAGCGTTTCATCAGGGTTTGAGGTGCTGCATCCGGGACCAAACCAGAGCGAGGAGAATAAATCTACAAGGAGAATCAAATGCCAAAGAATGTTCCGAATCGCTGCACAGGTACAACGAATGCCGACCAATTCTTAAGATTTCTTCCGGATTTCAGTGCCCCGACCGCCGAAGGCGGACCAGGCGCTTAGGCGACGGCCTGGTCGGCCCTCGAGATCGCGGAAGGAACGTACGGGAAGGCTGTCGACGGCTTCGACGTGACCGACTCCTTGCCGATCCCGAGGCTAACAGGAGTGTTCGAATGGCCTGATCGTGCTTGCTGGTTCGCTCGTAGAGCTGGCCGAGATAATAGTGGGAGAGGATTCCGAATGCAGGAAATCGCCGCAAAGGCTTTGCCAAGTCAAGTCACTTTCGCCACATCATCGGTTTGTGATCGCGTTGCCTTCGCCCGATAAAGTCACTGAAACCGGACTGCGGATGTGCCCTCCAGAGAAAGGCCCGCAGATCGACGCCATTCGATCCCGAGCAGTTCGTTCTCTCCGGTTCACTTTGCTGACGACATATTGCGAAATACGGGCATGTCTTGCGTATTTCGGGGCAAAGGACGGAGCAGTTTCTCTGCACTTTAGACTTGCTGGCGGAGAGATTGAGATTCGAACCTTCGTTACCTTCTGTGCCGGGCCGCTAAGAGCCGATGTGTGCGCAACATGCAACGGATTCTGCAACATACACGTCTCATCCGGAGAATTGCTTCAGCACTCGAATCGGGGAAAACAGTCCCTTTTCTTATTCAGCCGAATGGCGAACGCTTAGCGATTGTCGACTGAAGGTCGCAAGTCTTGAGGCCCTTTCTGCGGCCAAATTGGTTCGCACGTGACTGCGTACCTGCCGCGCAGTCCAAAAGCGAAAAATATCTCCGCAGGATGTGCTCGTCAAAAGGCGAATGGCTGGTGATTTTCGGAGACTCTTGCCCATGCTTTTGACCTGCACACTCGCCCACTGATTGCGGCTGATGGCTTGCAGGGCTCGGGGCAGCGGCCGACAACGCGCCACTCCCACGCCAAGCGAGCGGGGTTTCAGTTCACGCGCCATCACGCGAACTGCTATTACTTACTCCTTACATGTAATGGCCGGCTTCACAAACTTCCGGGTGCTCGTTATCCAGAGTGCCTTCGAATCGATCCACACTAGCCGACTTCAGGGTAGCGATCCTGTTCAGTGAGTGCATTGGCGATTTATCACGCGCAGGTGTCAGGGTTCAGAGACCAGGGAACAGAAATATGGGCTCGCGAGAATACCAATTGACATTTAACGGAAATCCACTACCATATGGTTGTGGATCGGCTGGGTACAACATTTGCGGCTTTGTCTGATCCAACCCGGCGGGCGATGATCGAGCGGCTCTCCCGTGGGCCAGTCTCTGTGCACGGCCTGACGGAACCGTTTGCACTCTCGCAGCAGATGATTTCAAAACATATTGCCTACCTGGTGCGGGCGCGGATTGTGATCAAGACGAAGCGTGGACGAGAGAGTATCTGCACGCTTAGGCCAGAGGCTATAAAGACAGTCAGCGACTGGGCGATTAGCTATCGCCAATTCTGGGAAGAGAGTTTCGACAAGCTGGATGTGGTTGTGAATCAAATGAAAAAAGCGGAGGTCGGAGATGACAAAAA
>QIAN01000503.1 GCA_003225005.1 Acidobacteriota bacterium
GACTCTTGCGTCGAGAACAAGATCATCGGACAAAGAACCGATGGAGATCAAAATTTCAAATATGTTTGGGTAGTTTTAGCTATGGGGCGTAGTCACCATTGCCTCCGGCCAGACCAAAACAGCGGAAAACGGATTCGAGTCTCCCGACTTTCAGCAGAGGAAGTCAGGCACCCATGGCAATGCAGACGCGGTAAAACAGAACGAAGGGACCGCGGGCGCCCGCGCAGAGCAGTGATCACGGAGCCACTCTTGAGCTTTTCCGAACGCTTCGAGGAAATTCGCACTGGCTTTGAACGTCCATTCTGGGTCGCCAACATCAGCGAGATTTTCGAGCGGCTTTCCTACTATGGGGCTTTTGCCTCGCTTGCTCTGTATTTGCGGGAGAAGCTGAATTTCTCAACCGAGCAGACCGGAACTTTGACCGGCATATTTGGAGGCATGGTCTGGTTTCTCGCGATTTTCGGCGGGGCCGCAGCGGATCGGCTGGGTTTTCGCCGCGCTCTTTCGATGGCGTACCTCATCCTTGCGGTCGCATATTTTCTTATCGGTTCTATCGCCGCACCGTGGCTGGCGCCGGTTCGCAATGCCATGCCGTTGAGCCTGTTTGTCGGGTTCATTCTCCTCCTGCCAGCACTGGGCGTCTCGCTGGTGAAACCTAGTGTGGTCGGCACCACGGCTAGAGCTTCAAAGGAAAACGTCCGTTCCATCGGATACTCGATTTACTACACGATGGTCAACATTGGGGGGGCGGCAGGTCCATACTTCGCCTCCTGGTCGCACCGCCACCTGGGGGTTGAGAACGTTTACCGCGTGGCCGCGCTCAGCGTCCTAGCGATGTTTTTCTTCGTTCTGATCTTTTTCCGGGAACCGCACAAGCCCGGGGATGCCCCGCCTCCTTCGATTGCGACCGTGGCGCGGAATTTCTGCGTGGTGCTGGGCAATTACCGGCTGGTTTTTCCCGTGTTAACCATCACTTTGCTGCTGCGAATTGCCGTGATGATCTATCCAGTGACCGTGCCCTGGTGGATTTGGATTGGGTTGCTGGCGATCGTATTGTTCGGGATCAGCCGGTTCATGTGGTTCCTGGTGCTCTTCACCGGTTATTGGGTGGTGTTCTGGCAGCAGTACATTAGCTTGCCCGGATACATCCACAGATACATCAGTTCCAGCGCGGACGTTGAAATCATACTGGTCACCGATGGCCTGACCGTGATATGTCTCACCCTCACCCTGAATCTCTTGACGCGCAGGATTCCGGCGTTTCAAGCTGTCATCCTGGGTACGCTGATCACCTCTGTCTCCTGGTTGATTCTGGCATTCCGGCCAACGGTATGGGGTGCGGTGCTCTCGCTGTTTGTCCTGGCGCTGGGCGAGATCATTCAATCTCCACGCTACTACGAATACATCTCGCGGCTGGCTCCTCCCGGGCAGCAAGGCACGTACATGGGCTTTGCATTCCTACCCATCGGAATTGGATCCTTGATCGGAGGATGGTTCGGCGGGACGCTCATGCATCGCTTTGGGGAGATCGCGCATCAGCCGGAGCGCATATGGTGGGTTGTGACCGCTGTGGGCGTGGCGACGGCAATACTACTCTGGATTTATGACAAGATTGTCAGCCGGACGCGCGCCCATGCGGCCGAATCGGATGTCTGGGAAAGGTCTCCCGTCGAGTAACACTAGATCCGATGGCTCAAGCGGGGCGGCTCGAGTTAAAACCACATCCGCGGTGATCGCAGCGCAGATTCGGCGAGCCTTGAAAGAGGGCGGCTCGGCCGAGCATGCGCAAAGTGTGCAGCGGTCCTTCCAAGAGGAAATTAAATCGCCTGGCTGGTACACGGCGGATTTGCGCCGCGCTGCCGCCCGTTTTCGGCGGCAAATTCAAAAAGATCATGGGCTCGATTTTCCGGTTGCGGTTGCGGATCAACTTTTGCTCGGCTCGGTGCGGGAGGAAAAAATCGCTGCCATATTTCCGCTCGAGAAACTCGATGCCCAGTTTGGTGGCAGTGAATACAAGCTGTTTGAGTCTTGGTTGGGCCGCATCAGCAGTTGGGCGGATCAATGATGCGCTGGTCCATTACTGCATTGCACCGACGGTGGCTCGAAAACCGGTACGGCTGAAGATTGTGTTCCGCTGGGCGAAGTCTGCGGATCGCTGGCACCGGCGGGCTCCCTGCGTGGCGCTGATTCGCGGCGCGCGGGAGAAGGTGTTTTTCCGCGAAATCATCAAGCTGGCGGATTTGCTACTCGCTGACGAAGACGATAGGGTCCAGAAGGGACTGGGATGGCTGCTGCGCGAAACCGCGAAGTATGATGCCAAGCAAACTGTGGCATATTTGATGAAAATTCGCCGCCGCGCTCCTCGCTTGGTATTGCGCACCGCGTGTGAAACGTTGCCGGCGACAGCGCGAAAACAGCGTGCTGTTCTCCAAGCAATCTTCCGCGAAAACCAGGCTCTTCGACTCCAAGCTCTGATTCGCTCAATTCCCTCTCATTGTTTACAATAGTGGTTTGTCCATGGACCTCTCCGCCATTCAAGCTGCGCTACGCGAACGTAACATCGACGCCTGGCTCTTTTACGACCATCATCATCGCGATCCCATAGCCTACCGGGTGCTCGGCCTGCCGGCTGGACTGATGGTTACGCGGCGCTGGTTTTACCTGCTCCCGGCGGAAGGCGAGCCGGTTAAGTTGGTCCACAAGATTGAGGCCGGACATCTGGATTCGCTGCCGGGCAGTAAGCGCCAGTATTCCGGGTGGCAGGAGTTATTCGACAACCTGAAGGCGATGCTGGCTTCTCACCGCGACCTTGCCATGCAATATTCACCGAACAACATCGTATTCACGGTTTCTCTGGTCGACGGTGGAACCATCGAACTGCTGCGCGGACTGGGCAAGAACATTCTGAGTTCCGCAGATCTGGTCGCGCTGTTCGAGGCGACATGGAACGAAGAACAGATCAAGACCCACTTTGCCGCGCGCGATGCGGTTGATTCAATCACTGCCGGGGCTTTCCAGGAAATTGGAAGACGGGTGCGTAACGGTGGCACTACCGAGCGCGAAATTCAACAGTGGTTCATGGAAGCGTTTCGCCGCGAGAATCTGGTGACCGATGATCCACCGATCGTGGCGGTGAACGCTAACAGCGGTAATCCGCATTACGAACCGCACGCACAGGGCTCCGCCCCTATTCGCCAGGGCGACTTCGTTCTGCTCGATGTTTGGGCGAAGAAAAATACTCCGGGCGCAGTGTATTACGACATCACCTGGACCGGCTTTGTGGGCAAGGCACCTTCGGACCGCATGCGTGAGATTTTTGCGATTGTTCGCGACGCGCGCGATTCCGGCGTGCAGCTCGTATTGGAGGCGGTCAGCGCCGGACGCCGCATTGCCGGATGGGAAGTGGATCGCGCCGCGCGGAGCCACATCAAGACAGAGGGATACGGCGACTACTTCATTCATCGCACCGGGCATTCAATCGGAACTGAGGTTCACGCCAATGGGGCGAACATGGACGACCTCGAGATCCATGATGAGAGGCAAATTTTGCCAAACTCCTGCTTCTCCATCGAGCCTGGCATTTATCTTCCCGAGTTTGGCGTGCGCAGCGAGGTGAACGTGCTGGTGCGGCCAGAATTCGCGGAAGTCACGGGAAAAATTCAACGCGAGATTGTGATCATCTGATGGCAAATTCCACAGCCGGAAGGCTTAAAACGGCGAACACCACGCCCGAAGTGAATGCGATGTCGGTGGTGGCACCGGCCCTGGGATGGTTAATCCCTGGCGCGGGACACATCATCCAAAGACGCTGGATTCGGGGTTTGCTGCTGCTGGTCTCGATCACGTCGCTGTTCGTGCTTGGTGTGATGATGCAGGGCCGCATTTACCGGCCGAATGGTGGCGACATTCTCGACATGCTCGGCTTTATCGGCGATATCGGAGCGGGCGGCTTGTATATCGTGACCCGTGGGATGGACTGGGGCCAGGGAGCCATCGCGCGTGCGACCGCGGACTACGGGACGAAGTTCATGATTGTCGCCGGATTACTGAATCTGATTGCCGTGGCTGACGCCTATCACATTGCTATTGGGAAGAAATCATGACTCTCGAACTCGGCCACTTCAGCGCGGCCTTTGTCTTTGCTCTGTTCGCTTCCATCGTCTTTGCCATCACTCATCGAGATGGCACGCGCGAAATGGTGAGTTACGGACTCTATTGCTTTGCCATGTTCCTCGGCGGCGTGCTCGTGGCCGGCTGGGCCATGTGGTTGTTGCGGAGGTAGCTCGTCGCTGGAATCTCTTCAAACCCTTGCCTTTTTCGATCTAAGTGAGCCGCTTCCAGACAGCAGGGCAGCATTCGCACCTCAGAGAAGCCACCAGCGAAGAGCTTCTTCTCACCCTTCCCATACGAAAGCGTCGAATACCCGCTTGGAGTCGAAGGCGAGACGGCGGTAAAGTTCGACGGCGTGGCCGTTGGCTTCGGTGACGGTAAGAGAGAGAAGTAAAAACCCCCGTTTGCGAAGGTTGGCAGTGGTCGCAGCCAGCAGGGATTGGCCAATGCCATGGGAGCGGTATTCGGGAAGAACGCATAGCTGGGTCACGTGTCCGACGTCGCTGCGGACACGTGAGCACAAAATGAGCCCTATGAGATTCTTCGCCGTGCGGTCGAAGGCTATGAAGGATGCTTCGGCGTCGAACAGACCGCAGCCCGGAAAGCGCACGATGTTGTTGAGAAAACGCAAAGATCCACTAAGGGTGTGGTATTGGTCGTTGATGTCGGCGTCGATGTGTCCACGGTAAGCGGCCGTAATCACGGCAGCGGCGGCCTGATACTCATTTTCAGTCCACTGGCGAATTTCGACTTCGGGGTGCATCTTGGCCGCTTGGGTTGGCGGCTTGCCCAGTGGCAAAACCATAAAGAGCCGAGGATGGCGCTGGAATCCCTGCTCGAGAAAAGGGCGGGCCACAGCACCGGCGTCATGCGCGAGCAACTGCGCCTCCACACGGTGGATGCCGGGAGACTGCTGCAGCGTTTCAATCACGTGGGTCAGCAGGCGCAGCTCAACCTCTCGAGCGTTGGGAAGACGGCCGCCGTTAGCGACGAACAAGTCGCCAATCACGCCCTTGCTGCCTTCATAGACGAAAAACGAATAGCCGAAGATGCGTCCCCGGTCGATGGCGGCGTAGCCGGGCAGGATTTTGGCATCGACGTAGCGCAGGATCATTTCTGCCGACCCGCCGTAATCCCAAGAGAGCAGCCGTGCCCAAACCTGCGTCTCGTCGTCGAGCAGCGGGCGCAGGTCAACGGAAGAAAAATGCCTGAGGTCGAGAATCTCCAATGTACTCCTGCACAGCCAGCCGGAAAAGATGGCGGCGGTAAACCCCCGAGTTTAGTGCCTCAGCGGAGGGCGAGGCAAACCGGAGAACACCGGAGAACACCAATCAGCAACCGGCGGCGACCCCACGCGGGGTTTGGATCCACAGTGTCACTTCCGATGATGGGGATGCCTAATGATGCGACGCCGTTGCGGCCGCCGAAACCCAGTAGCAGTCGAGATGCTGCGGAGCGAAGTTGCCGAGGAATGAAATCCGTCGGCCCGCGGCTTTTTCAGCAATTTCGAGCTGAGCGTCTTCGCGAGTCACCACCAGATGTTCCTCGGCTGGAATTCGTCCCCACTCATAGCGGATGACCTGCTGATTACGATAGAAGGTGAGCCCGTATTCTGTCTCGCGCGATACTGCGTAAACCGCCAGCGGCAGACGGTGTGTCTCCAAGCTGCTGATTTCGCGCGCCAGCGGCCGAGCGGAAAGCGTTTGGTCGAGTGCGGTCGAGCCAATTTTCAACACTGCAGCGACGACAAGCACCACCGGAATCAGCGTAACGAAGCGCAACATGCGCAGCCCCATCCTGCTGAACAGTGTCAGCACGATTCCCGCGAAAAGCAAGAATGCAACCCCCAGAGCAATCAGGAGCGGTTGCCCTCCCGGCAGGGGGTGTTGCGTCACCAAGTAAGCAATGAGCCGTGCCGGAACAATCGGAATCGTCGCTACCAGGGCATGCGGCACCACCAGCCACCTGGGAGCAGTTGGATCCTCACTTTTATTCAAGTGCCGTCGCAGGTATTCCACCAGAAGAAGGCCTCCGGCCGGAACGGCGGGAAGAATGTAGCCAGGCAACTTCGATTGCGACACGGAGAAGAACACCACCGGCGCGATTAACCAGCAACAGGCAAAAGTGCTCAATGCATATCCGGCGCCGGGCGCTGACCCGTCCTGGATTTTCGCAGTCGATCGTGATGCTGACCACCACGCTTGCGCGCTCTGAGTAAAGGCCTCGACCACAAATATCGTCCAGGGAGCCAATGCCAGCAGTGTTACCGGCAGGTAATACCAGAGCGGCTGCGTGTGATGGTAAATGTCAGTCGAAAAGCGTGCCAGATTATGCTCCAGGATGAAAATACGGAAGAATTGTGGATTACGCGACTGCACCACGACATACCAGGGCAGCGCGATGGCCGAGAACAGGAGAAAACCCGGCAACCAGAGGGTCCTGACGATCAAGCGCAATTCCCGAGCCGCCAACGAGTAGAGCACAATGATCGCGGCTGCGAGAAAGGGCGCCACCGGACCTTTCGCCAGCATGCCCAATGCCAGGCAAGCGTAGAAGGCGGCCAGATACGCTCGCCGTCCGGTATCTCGCCACGTCCACCATGCCAGCATGGCAAGGGTGAAGGCTGACGCGAGCGTGATGTCCATGGAAGCGGCGCGAGCATAGCCAATTATGCCCGCGCATGAGGCCGTGATCAGTGCGCCATCCAACTCAAAGCCTGGGCAGGAGCGGCGGAGAAAAATGTAGGCTGCCAGGACTATCACCGTGGCGTCAACCGCAGCCGGTACGCGGGCCGCCCAGTCGCTCACTCCGAAAATCGTATACGCCAGCATCGCCTGCCAATAATAGAGCGGCGGTTTTTCCAACCAGGGCTTCCCCCCGAGCCTCGGAGTAATCCAGTCGCGACGCTCGAGCATCTCGCGGGCAACTTGTGCGTAGCGTGGTTCATCGGCCCCGATGAGCCCGAAGGGTCCCAGCCCGTAAAAGAAAAAGAACGCGCAAAAGACGGAGATCACCAAGCTGTCGCGGGTACGGTTAGTCATCGAGAGATGAGAAGAATTATTTGAGATTCGATACGCTGTCTTGGAACTCCTGATTATTGATTGGTTGAATGAAAATCGATGCCCCCAACGGTCGAACCGTCAACCATCATCGTTCAACAACTTTGTTCGCTCGCAAGAGCACATACAAACTGATCAGCACCCAAGCTCCCTCCAGTAGCACAAACCCAATCTGGAAAGGATGCAGGGCTACGTATCCGAGAATAGCGGAGACGATTGCATTGAGGATGTTGTAAAGCGGCGACCGAGAATCCATAAATCCCATCTGGTGTCCGCCGCAAGCCAGAAGAATCATCAACCCCGCAAACAAAGACGCGACCTGCCTTGCCATTGCGATTTCCATGGGTTTTATTGTACGCAGGCTATTGTAGGGAAGGGCCAGGACGAAGTTGGGAAAGGATTTCGCTGACAGCCGCCTGGAGTGGACCATTGACCGCACAGCCACTGGCACACTCGTGGCCTCCGCCACCGAAGCGCTCAGCAAGTTTGGCCACGTTCACCTTCCCTTTGCTGCGCAGGCTCACCCGGAAGCGTCCATCCGGCAGTTCGCGGAAAAACACCGCAACCTCGGCGTCGGCAATGGACAATGCGTAGTTCACGAGCCCTTCGCAGTCTTCTTCCTTCGCTCCACACCGCTCCATCTGTTCTTGGGTCACCCAAATCCAGACCAAATGTCCTTCCTGATTGAGGTTTCGAAGTGCTTCCCCCAACAGCCGCATCTTGGCACCCGAGTGGGCGAAATAGATGTTACGCGCGCAATGGGAAGGATCCGCTCCGGCCAGCGTCAGTTCACGCGCCAAGGCAAAGGTATGTTCATTTGTGCCTTGGAACATAAACGAACCAGTATCGGTCATTAGAGCGGTGTACAGACAGGTGGCAATTTCCGGTGAAAGCGGCACCCCGGCCTCGCGCCCCAAGCGGAACACCATTTCTGCCGTCGCCACCGCGTGCGGATCGATCCAGTTCACGTCTGCGAACGGGCGCCCGCTGGCGTGGTGATCAATGTTAATCAGGAAACGATCTTCCAGTCCTTCCAGACGAGTACGTAGGAGGCTGTCACATTCCAGAATGATTGCCGCTTCGTAACTGCCGTTGAGGCGATTGGCTTGAACCACCTGGTCGGCAAAAGGCAGGGGCCGGTAAATACGGGGTACGGAGTCGTGCAATACCACATCGGCTTGCTTTCCCATCGCGCGCAGCACCTGGCAACACGCCAAAGCGGAACCAATGGCGTCGCCGTCAGGCCGGGCGTGCGAGGTCAGCACGAAACTGTCGCGTCGTTCGATTTGTCGGAGCACATCTTCCAGCATGTCACTACGCCGTCTTGCCACTCGATTTGTTGGCAGACTTGATGCGTTTCTTTGCCCGCTGCAACAACTCCTCAACTCGGGCTTGTTCCCGTTCCGCACGATCTAATCGGAAAAACAACTCTGGCGCGCGCCTCAGGTGCAAGCGCTCCACCAGTTCATGGCGGATAAATTCCCGAGCCGCTTTCAGACCCTCCAAACTGCGTTCCGCCTCCTCGTCGTTGCCATCCGCATCCACCAGGACCTGGGCGGAGCGCCCATCTTCGGCAAGGTGCACACCCGTCACCCGGACCAGCCCAATGCGAGGATCGGCCAGTTCCCCCTCCACAAGAGTTTCGATTTCCTCGCGCAGAGCCTCGCCCAGACGTCCACGACGATATTTCAGCGCGCGCTTTTCCAATCTTCACCTCTGAGTAAAACGAATGAGAATATCAGAAAATTGCCTCCACGTGTCGTTCCCCGAAGCGCTATTGTCGCGCAGTTTTAACAGAGAAGGTTAAGTACAGAGGTAACAATGTGATAGCTGTGGCGGGCTGCGCCGGCTCACAGGAAGTCGACGAAAGAATCGGCCACTTCGGCACCATGATTGTTGGCGATGCGCGTGGCTTGACGCTCCACATTTCTCATCAGCCCGTCGAGGTAGTCGCGCGAATCCGAAATGCTGACGACCCCGAGGGTGGCCCGGTTCCAAAGATTAGAGGAGTCCAGCTCGGCGATGGATACGTTAAAACGAGCGCGCAGGCGGTCTTTCAGGCTGCGCACGACCTGCCGTTTATCCTTAAGCGACTGCGCCGCTTCAATGCGCAGCTCCAGGGTGAGAAAAGCGATCATCGGCAGTTCGTCTGTCGCTAGTCGTCGGCAAACCCATGTAGCTACACGACCCGGGGCAAGCGACGAACGAGCAGCGGCTGGTCCTTACACCATGGCTTCCGCTGCAACGCGTTCAGTGACGAAGGCTTCGATCACATCGCCGACTTTGATGTCGCCGTAGTTGGCAATCGAGATGCCGCATTCCATGCCATTGGTAACCTGGCTGGCATCATCTTTGAACCGGCGCAAGGAGCTGACTTTACCCTTGAACACGGCCACATTATCGCGAAGCAACCGCACTTCGGAGTCGCGCTTGATCAGACCGTCGCTCACTCTGCACCCGGCCACAGTTCCCACCTTGGGGATGCGGAAGGTTTCCAGCACTTCGGCCCGGCCCTGGTAGACTTCCTTGATCGTAGGCTCGAGCAAGCCGGTCATGGCGCGTTTAATCTCATCCTGCAGTTCGTAAATGATAGAGTGGAGGCGGATATCGACTTTTTCCTGCTCCGCCAATTCCTGCGCCTTGCGTTCTGGCCGCACGTTGAAACCGATGATGATGGCATTCGACGCCGAGGCCAGGAGCACGTCGGTTTCCGTGATGGCTCCCACTCCCGAGCGCAGCACTTTGAGCCGCACCTTCTCGTTTGAAAGTTTGGAGAGCAAGTCGCCGAGCACTTCCACCGACCCCCCGACGTCTCCCTTCAGGATGATGTTCAGCTCCTTGGTGCCGGCCGTCTTGATCTGCTCCGCCAGTCCCTCGAGTGACACACGAGAGCTCTTGGCCAATGTGGCTTCGCGCGCCTTCTGCTCGCGGTATTCCGAAATGCCGCGGGCCTTGTCGCGGTCCGCAACTACCACAAACTGATCTCCTGCCTGCGGCAGACCTTCCATGCCCAGAATTTCGACCGGCGTCGAGGGTGGGGCAGATTGCAGAGCGGCGCCGCGGTCATCAAACATGGCGCGGACCTTGCCATAAACATTGCCGACTACAAAATTATCGCCGGCATTCAACGTGCCATTCTGGACCAGAACCGTGGCCACGGGACCGCGTCCACGGTCGAGTTTGGCTTCGAGCACCACGCCGGTGGCAGCGCGCTCCGGGGTGGCTTTCAGCTCCGCCAGATCCGCGACCAGACAGATCATTTCCAACAGCAGATTCAGGTTAGTTTTCTTTTTCGCGGAAACATCCACGAACACTGTCTTGCCGCCCCAATCTTCCGGCATCAGGCCACGGTCGGCCAGTTGCTTCTTGACCCGGTCAGGCATGGCTTCGGGCTTATCGATCTTGTTGACGGCTACGATGATTGGAACTTCCGCGGCATGCGCGTGGTCAATGGCTTCTAGGGTCTGCGGCATGACGCCATCATCGGCGGCCACAACCAGCACAACGATGTCGGTAGCTTTCGCGCCGCGAGATCGCATTCGGGTGAACGCTTCATGACCGGGGGTATCGAGGAATACGATCTCACGACCGTAAGCCGGGGACTCTTTATCCTGGATTCGTACTTTGTACGCGCCGATATGCTGGGTAATGCCGCCGGCTTCGCCTTCCGCCACACTGGAGAGGCGGATAGAGTCCAGAAGGGTGGTCTTGCCGTGATCCACGTGGCCCATAATCGTGACCACCGGTGGCCGCGGTGTCACCTCGACAGCGGTTTCTTCTCCGCTGGCAGCAGCGTCGATATCCTTCGCTGCTTGTTCCTCAAACGTGATCACATTCGTTTCCGCCCCGAAGAAGCGGGCAATTTCGCCGGCCAGTTCCGCGTCGAGCGTTTGATTGATGGTGGCAAAAACGCCGCGCGCGAGCAGACGCGAGATGAGATCCTTAGCCCGGACTTCCAGCTTCTCAGCGAGATCCTTAACGCTGATTCCTTCTGTGATCGTGATGTTGCGCGTGATGGGCAGCGGCTCATTCGACACCACCATACGCGGCGGTGGAACGTAGCCCTTCATCGGGCCTTCCTTCACACCGCGTGGGACATACCGTTGACCCGGCCTGCGCGATGGACCGCCAGGTCGGCTGCCGGGACGCGTCGCTCCCGGCAGGCCCGGGCCAACTCCCAGAGGACGTGGTCCGGCAGGCGCCTGCCGCGTCGGATGCATGGGACGGCGCTCGCCCGGACGCAAGGGCGGGCGAGGCGCACCGGGCACCTGCGGACGAAGACGTTGGAAAATCGGTTGACCCGGCACCGGTCTTCCGGGCGCGGGACGCACCGTGGCACCGGGAGCAGCGGTGCTGGCTTGCGCGGTGGGCTGAACCGGTTTGGACGGAGCCTTGTACACGGGTCGCGGTCCCGTCTGCGGAACGATCATCCGCGGCGGGGGCGCAGCTGAAGCTGCCGGCACGTGCGGAGCGACCGGGCGGGAGGCGGCCACAGGCGCCGCCGGGGCGCTGGCCACAGAGGACACACTCGCGGCAGTCGCTGGAGGCGGAGCCGAACGCTGTGCGGCAGGCGGGACTTGGGCCGGTGCCGCTGGACTCGCGGGCAGAACGGTCTTGGCAACGGGAGTAACCGACCGCGCGGGGGAAATCGGTTGCGGGGTCACGGGAACTGCAGGAGGCTTGGGCGGGGCAACCACTCCCGGCTTGGCGGCAGCAGGAGGCGTTGGAATTGCGGCAGGTGGGCCTGGCACTGGAACCGTCGGTTTAACCGGAGGCGCAACCGCCTCTTTCTGCTGCGTAATTGCCTTAAGAACATCTCCGGGCCGGGAAATGTTAGACAGGTCAATCTTGGTCTTGATTTCTTCTTCGCCACGGGATGGTCGTGCAGACTTCGAGGTCGCAGGCTGCGCCTCTGCGGCAGCACGGAAGTAGGCCCGCACCTTTTCCGCCTCGTGCTCTTCCAGAGAACTGGAGTGCGTCTTTTTCTCCGTCACTCCGACCCGCGGCAGCGAGTCGAGAACGGCTTTGCTCTTCACTTCCAGTTCCCTGGCGAGATCGTTGATTCGAACCTTGCTCATCCGGCCTTTCTTGTCTCCGTGTGTGTGTTTAGGTCATTGCACCCTCACGGAGTCACTGTCCTGCGTCCGCACGCCGTCGAAAATCGGCTGGCGCGAGTCATTGGTTATTCTGTTTCTTTCGTTTCCTGGGCGGCCTCTTCTTCTGCTGAAGGCTCTTGCGCAGAGGTTTCACGATCCGCGCCAAGTTGGGGCGGGGCCGAGGCCTCTTCCGCTTCCGCCGCGGCTTCGACTGGCGCTTCAGCATCCTCGAATTCCGCGGCATCCACCTCCGCCGCGGTTTCCGGGGCGGGCTCTTCGACGGTCAACCCTGCGGTGGCGTCCGTTTCCTCACCAAGCGGTGCCGCCTCGCCAGTCTCCAGACTGGCAAAATAATTATTCACCGCCAAACTGATTTTTTCCACTGTCTTGGGGCCGATACCTTCAATGGCCTCAAGTTGTTCCGGCGTCATATCCGCCAAGGCTTCGACGGTGGTTACACCACCCGCGTTGAGTTTCTCGACCAGACCTTCACCCAGGCCGGGAACCTTCTCCAACGGCGTCGCGGTCTGCGTGACCAGCGCCGACATCTGCTCCTCGACTTCCTGGCGCTTTTCTTCTTCGCTCTTGATGTCAATCTTCCAGCCCAAAAGCTTGGCCGCCAGCCGCACGTTCTGTCCCTTCTTGCCGATGGCAAGCGAGAGTTGGCTGTCGTCCACCACCACTTCAAGATGCTTATCGGCGCTGTCGACGACGGTCACGCGGCTCACCTTCGCCGGCTGCAGCGCTTTCTCCGCGAAAGTCACCGAGTCTTCGTGATATTCGATGATGTCGATCTTCTCGCCGCGCAATTCGCGGATAATGGACTGCACCCGCATGCCCTTCATACCGACGCACGCCCCTACGGCGTCCACATCCTTGTCTTTGGACATGACTGCGATCTTGGTGCGCTCGCCCGCTTCGCGGGCGATAGCGCGAATGACGACCGTGCCGTCATAAATCTCTGGAACTTCGGTCTGGAACAAATGTTGCACCAACTCCGGTACGGCGCGCGACACCACCACACCCGGACCCTTGGAAGCTCTTTCGACTCGCGCGATCACGACGCGCACGCGCTCGCCGATGGCGAACGACTCTAGCCTGGATTGCTCCTTGCGCGGCATGCGCGCCTCCGCCTTGCCGATGTCAAAGATTACGTCCGGGCCTTCAACCCGCTTCACCGTGGCGTTCACAATCTCGCCTACGCGACCGATGTATTCGTTGTAGACCGTGTCCCGCTCGGCTTCGCGGACCTTCTGGAAAATCACCTGCTTCGCCAGTTGCGCAGCGATGCGTCCCAGAATACCTTCGGTAGGTTTGTGGATCTGTAGCTCACCTCCGACTTCCAAACCAGGATCGGCTTTGCGCGCATCTTCCAGCGTGATCTGCAGGTTTGGATCTTCCACCTGCTCCGGGCTCTCCACCACCGTCTTTACCGCGAAGGCGCGAATCTTGCCGGTCTCCTTGTCCAATTCCGCGCGCAGATTCTCCTGCGACTTGTAGTACTTGCGGGTGGCCATGACAATGGCGTCTTCCACCGCGCTCACTACAATTTGCGGATCAATCCCTTTTTCCCGGCTCAGGGCGTCGATAGTGTTGTAAAGCTCACTTGCCATAAAAGTATTCCGTCATGAATCTCTTGCCCGCTCAAAATAATTGCAGGATCGGCTACATGCACAATGCCCGTCACGGCTAAATTTCTGGCACCAGGTTCGCCTTTTCCACGTTGGCGAATTCAATTTCAAGCTTCTGTCCTGTCGTCTGCGGTCCCATCCTCTTGCGAGACTTCTTGCTGGCAGCGCTGAGATCGAGTGTCAATCGGCCATCATGAAAGCTCTCCAGCCGTCCCTCGAAGTGCTGATTCCCGTTTAGCGGCTGCCTGGTCATCACCTTCAAACGGCTTCCCGTGAAGCGCTCGAAATCCGCGGGCCGCGTCAATTTGCGGTCGAGCCCGGGTGACGAAATCTCTAAGGTATACGAACCGCCGGGCACTGCGTCCTCCACATCGACGATGACGCCGAACTCCCGGCTGAAGTGGGCGCAGTCTTCGTGCGTCACGCCAGCCAGCGGATCCGAACCCGCCGCCGCGCACTTGTCCAGAAAGACGCGCAGCATGCGGCTTTTGCCGCCGCCACGAAACTCGATGTCCACCACTTCGAGTCCGCTTGAGGCCGCTACACGCTCTGCGATTTCCCGGACGCGATCAACGTCAAACGCCATGAATCTATTGACTTACAGGCGAATGTACCGGGCGCGCATATCCCGAAAGTAAAAAGTGGGCTTGCGCCCACTGGTGTGCCTCGCCAATTACTGGTACTACACAACAGTTCTCAGGTTTCTAATATACGCCGCTCATGAGCAAAAGACAAACAGCCTCCGGCCCGGTTTGCCTCAATCCCTTCTCCTCTCTAGAATGAAAGTTTAGCCAGAATGAAAGTTTAGCCGCATGGCCGGGCGAATTTCCCGAGAAAAGTTATGATTCATTTTCCAGTTCCTGAGGCTCTCACCTTCGATGACGTGCTTCTGCTGCCGGCTCGATCCGACGTCGTCCCCGCGACGGCCAGCACTCAGACGCCGCTCACACGCAAGATCAGCATGAACATCCCGATCGTGAGCGCCGCCATGGACACGGTCACGGAATCGCACATGGCGATTGCCTTGAGTCAGCAAGGCGGACTGGGCATCATCCATCGCAACCTGAGCATTGAGCAGCAAGCCAACGAAGTCGACAAGGTGAAGCGCTCCGAGAGTGGCATGATCGTCGATCCGGTAACGATGTCGGCCACCGACAAAGTCAGCGATGCACTCGAGGTAATGCGCAAATACAAAATCTCGGGCGTGCCGATTACCCAGCATGGCAAACTCGTGGGCATCCTTACCAATCGCGATCTGCGCTTCGAAACCCGCTTTGATGTGCCTATCAGCAAAGTGATGACTAGGGACCATCTCATTACCGTACCCGTCGGCACTACGCTGGAAGAGGCAGAAAAAATTCTGCACGAGCACCGCGTCGAAAAGCTCCTGGTCGTGGATGACAAGTACAACCTCAAGGGCCTGATCACCGTCAAGGACATCCAGAAGAAACTGAAGTATCCGAACGCAGCCAAAGATTCCCAAGGCCGCCTGCGCGTGGGCGCAGCCATCGGCGCGACCGGAGATTTCCTTGAGCGCGCTCAGGAACTGGCCGAAGCGAAAGTGGATGTGCTCGCCATCGACAGCGCGCACGGTCACTCGACCAAGGTGCTCGAGGCGGTGAGGCTGGTGAAATCGAAGCTTCCGGAAATCGATCTGCTGGCGGGGAACGTGGCTACCTTCGACGGAGCTTGTGAATTGGCTCGCGCCGGAGCCGATGGAATTAAGGTTGGCATTGGGCCTGGGTCGATTTGCACTACGCGCGTAGTCACCGGCGCTGGCGTGCCGCAAATTACTGCCATCGCAGAAACGTTTCGCGCGACTAAAGACGCCGGCATTCCCATCATTGCCGACGGCGGCATCAAGTATTCGGGCGACATCACAAAAGCGCTGGCTGCGGGTGCGAGCGCGGTGATGATTGGCTCACTGTTTGCCGGCACCGACGAAAGCCCGGGCGAGCTCATCCTGTATCAGGGCCGGTCATTCAAGTCGTATCGCGGCATGGGATCGATCGGGGCCATGGCTCAGGGTTCCAGCGAACGCTATTTCCAGAGCACGGAAGGTGACTCATCGGCCGCGGTCTCTGCCATGGACGGCGAATCCAACCGCTTTGGCAAACTTGTTCCGGAAGGCATCGAGGGACGCGTGCCCTACCGCGGCTCTGTTGCCATGATCGTGCACCAGATGGTCGGTGGATTGAAATCGGGCATGGGATACTGCGGCTGCGCCACCATCCCCGAGTTGCTGCAGAAGACGCGCTTCGTCCGCATAAGCGGCGCCGGACTCCGCGAGAGCCACGTACACGACGTCATGATCACCCGCGAGGCTCCCAATTATGCCATCGAGTAAATCCGCTGTGATCAGCATTCAGCTTCGGGGTTTGCGGGAACGATTCGTACCGGGGCATGTCTTCAGGCGTGCCCAAAGGGGAGTTTTACCGATCCTGCATTTGGGCGCCCGAAATTCGATCCTGATCTTGCGCTTTCGCAATCGGCGGCGTCCTCTCGCTTGATCTCCCGCCAGCAAACTGTCTTTCGCGCTTGGATCCCCGCCATTATATGGCTGATAATCATCGCCATTGAATCGAGCGCACTGCTTGCCTCGCAAAATACCGGCCGGATTCTATATCCGTTGCTGCACTTCGTGTTCGGGGTGGACCGGCTCCACTTCGCACACTGGCACTTTTACATTCGCAAGGCGGGCCATGTTGTTGGCTACGGCATTCTGAGCATTCTACTTTTCCGGGCGTGGCGCGCTACGTTGCCCGTCGCGGGAAACCTGAATGCGAAGTGGACGATGCGCTGGGCGAACATCGCCGTTCTGGGAACTGCACTTGTGGCCAGCCTCGATGAATGGCATCAAAGCTTCCTCCCCTCGCGCACCGGCGCGGTGCATGACGCTATCCTCGACACCTGCGCGGGGGTGGCGGCCCAAATCGTGGTATTTTTCTGGCTGAAGTAGTTCTAAATCTAAATTTTCCGCAGCCAGACTGGCTGGTTAGGCTTTATCAGCAGCAGCGCCGCCGACCCCACTGCCAGCGCCGCAGAGACGTAAAAAGGGATGGCTGCGCCGTAGTGCTTCCAAAGTTCTCCGGCAATCAGACTGGCGGCCAGTGTCGCGACGCTGGTCACGAAAAAGTAGATTCCCAATGCGCGACCGCGCACCCTCTCGCCCACCGCATCGACCACCAGGGCTTTCAGCACCGGCTGAGTGAGCGCGTTATAAAGACCGTAAACCGCCATCGCAATCCAGATAACCATTGGGGACGGCGCTTGCCCGAACGCGAAATAAACTCCGGCGAAGATCAGGTAGCCTGCGGCGGCGATCCATCGCCGCGAGAAATGGTCGCTCGCCCATCCCGCAGGCCAGGAAGCAAGGGTGTAAGTGACATTGAATACCAGACCAAGCAGCGGCGCCAGCGCCACTCGGATACCGATGCTCTGTGCCCGCAGCACGAGAAACATGTCGCTCGAGTTGCCCAGCGAAAACAATGTCACGGCGGCCAGAGCGAAGTAAAAACGTCCGGGCAGGTTCACCCCGGCTCGATCCAGCCGAGATATGACGTTCCCTTTCCCTAAAGGGTGGTCTTCCGGCCGCTGGTTGCCGCGGCGGCGGCCTGTCTCACGTATGCCGTACACCGCCACCAGCACGCATAAGACTCCAGGCACCGCCGCCGCCAGGAACACAAGTCGCAGTCCTTGCGCGCCATATCGAGCCAGCAGAACCAGCGCGGTGAGGGGACCAGCAATCGCTCCAGCCGAGTCCATCGACTGAATCAGTCCGTAGGCTGACCCCAACCGATTCTTGTCCACCGACTCCGCGACCATCACATCGCGGGGAGTTCCGCGCACTCCCTTGGCCAAGCGATCTGCGAAACGAATGAAGAGGATCTGCCACCATGAGGCGACGACCGCAAGAATGGGCTTGACCGCGTTAGCCACCAGATATCCGCCCACCACCAGGGGCTTGCGCCGGGGGACACGGTCGGCGAGATACCCCGAAAACAGCTTGGCCAAAGACGCCACACTTTCCGCAACGCCCTCGATCAGTCCCAGCTGCGTCGGCCCCGCCCCCAGCGAGGCTAGGAACGCAGGCAATACCCAATAAGCCATTTCGCTGGCTGTGTCATTCAGCAAAGAAGTGATGCCGAAGGCGTAGATGTCGCGCGCGGCGGACGGTTTACGCTCGGGCGAAACTCCAGGCATGAAGCAGTTTTACCACGGCGATCAGCAGAAACTGAGAACTGGGAATCGAGAGCTGAGAACCGCCTTCAGTACATCGCGTCGTACTTGGTGACGACCCACTCGCTACCTTTATTCTCAGTCGTGACGGTGAAGAGTTCTTTGTAGGTTCCAGATTGGCTCGGGCCGTTGCTGCGTTTGCCGCGGTAGTGCAGAATAACCAATGGCGGCGCTTGTTCCCACTCCACCAATTCCCACGACAGTAGAGGGTGCTGTGCCTCCGAATCGCAGATGAAGTGAGCGTACTTTTTGCGATAGTCGTGCTCCCACTGCGAAAGCAGGTCGTTGCAATGTCCTTCCCGCAACTGGTGAAGAAATTTGCTTGCTACACGCTCGGTTGCGCGATCGCGCAGCGGATTGAACGTGACGCTATTGGGTATGCCGGTGAGAGGATCGCGGTCTTCGGAGCGCGCCAGAACCGGTCCCTGATTGCTCAGCCACCAGACGTATCCCAGAAACACCAGCACAAGCAGCGTGCCGGCGCCGACAGCAATGCCGATTTGGTTCCTGGTAAATGCCATCTCCACGAGAAGTGTAGCGTGATGACCAGAGCGGCAAAAGTTACCGCCGGGAGCCGCAGTTGGACATGTACGAGTGGGATAACACCTGGCTAAGTTGCATGGAGGCACGAGTGCTGGCTCGCCCAGGGTGCCTTGCGGCACACCTCATGCTGACGCGAACAACGGCCCTTTCCGTTGCCAAATGACTGCGAAACAGAAGATTTTCAGGCGTGCACAATCCTGCCCAAGCCGTCGAGGCCTCATATGCCAAGCTCCTCATCACCCGGTATGATGGTGCCTCTCCTGATTCCCAACTTGGTGGCCACCCCTGCCGGTCTCATCGCCCAACAACCGCTGGCTGACGTTCCCTCCCTCAGCTTCCGGGCAAGCAGCCGGCTGGTCACGGCGGAGACTATTCCTTTTTTTCATCCCCTTCGGCCGGTGCAGCCTCGCTTTGAGACTGCGCTTGCGCCTCGGCCTCTTCCATCGCCTTCTTAGCCTCGGCAGCACGCTTGGCGCGGGCCTCCGTCCGTTTTTCGCGTTTTTCGTCGAGCACCTTCTCGCTGCCCAGCAGTTCGAGGAAGGCCTTGTCGGCCCCGTCTCCCTTATTCCAACCGGTGCGGACGATTCGCAGGTACCCGCCTTCGCGATCGCCAAACCTGGGAGCAACCGTGTCAAACAACTTGGTCACCGCAGCTTTGGTCATCAAATAGGCACCGGCCTGGCGGCGGGCAGAAAGGTCTCCGCGCTTGCCCAGCGTGATCATCTTTTCGACCAGGGGACGCGCCGCTTTGGCCTTGGGAACGGTCGTCTCGACCCGCTCTTCAACGATCACCGAGGTGACCAGATTGCGCAGCAACGAGCGCCGATGCGCCGTGTTCCGTCCCAGTTTGTATCCTGCAACTTTATGACGCATGGGAAGCCTCAGTGGTTAGTGCCAGTCTCTAAATATTGGGGTCAGTAAGCCAGCTGGCCTTTGTTTTTCTGACCACTAGCCACTGACCCCCTGTTCTTACAGCTGATCGTCCGGACCGTACGCCGAAGCCGGCAAGATCTGGTTCGATGTTGGCCCGGGCACAGCGTTGCCGTGCTCGTCGATCTTCATGCCCAGGCTCAAGCCCATCGAGGAGAGAATCTCCTTGATCTCGTTGAGTGACTTGCGGCCAAAGTTCTTGGTCTTGAGCATTTCAGATTCAGTCTTCTGCACCAGCTCGCCGATGGTCTGAATGTTGGCGTTCTTCAGGCAATTGTAGCTGCGCACCGAAAGCTCAAGCTCTTCCACCGAACGGTTCAGGTTCTCGTTGTGGATCTCGGGCTTGCGATCGTCCGATGATGAAGTGCCGGTATCGATTTCCTCCTCGAAGTTGATGAAGATGTTCATGTGGTCTTTCAGCAGCTTCGCGGCGAGTCCGACGGAATCCGCCGGCAGGATGGAGCCGTTGGTCCAGACTTCGAGCGTGAGCTTGTCGTAATCGGTGATCTGTCCCAAGCGCGCGGCTTCCACGTTGTAATTGCACTTGCGCACGGGAGAATGCACGGAGTCGATGGGAATGAAACCGATGCCCAAGTCCTCATCGAAATTCTTATCGGCGGAAACATAGCCGCGGCCCCGCTTCAGCCGCATTTCCATGTCAAGCTTGCCGCCTTCGCTCACCGTCGCGACATAGACATCCTTGTCCAGCACTTCGACATCGCCATCGGCCTCGATCATGCCGCTGGTGACGACCCCGGGCTGATCGGCGCGCAGGTAGATGGCCTTGGGAGCGTCACCGCTCAACTTGAATGGAATTTGCTTGAGGTTGAGGATGATGTCGGTGGCGTCTTCCACCACACCCGGAATCGATTGGAACTCGTGCAGCACGCCTTCGATTTTGACGGCGGTGACGGCAGCTCCTTCAATCGAACTCAGCAGCACGCGGCGCAGAGCGTTGCCCACAGTAGTGCCGAAGCCGCGTTCAAAGGGTTGCGCCCAGAAGATGCCGTACTTATCGGTAAGTGTGGAGGTATCAACTGCAAGACGTTTCGGTTTTTGAAAACCCTTCCAAAGCATTGTGTTCTCCTTCGGCCGTTTGGCTCAGTGCTGACTCCCTGAATCGGCCCGGATTCAGGTCGGGTGTCGGCACAGGCTGATCTGGCTCGAAATCATGGACCATTAAAACCTACCGTAGAGAGGTTCGAAGCAACGCTCTAGCACAGAGCCTTATTTGCTGTACAACTCCACAATCAGCTGCTCATTGACCGGCAACTGAATGTCTTCGCGCTTGGGCAGACTCAGCACGCGCGCCTTGTAATTATCGCGGTCGACTTCCAGCCAGTTGGGCATCGTGCCGTCGCTGGCGAATTCCCTCGCCAGCTCCAGCACGGCCAGCTTGCGGCTACCGTCGCGGATCGCGATCTCCTCTCCGGCACTCACCTCGTAGGAGGGAATGTTGACTTTTCGAGCGTTTACAGCGACGTGGCCATGGCGCACAAGCTGTCGCGCCTGGCGCCTGGATTGCGCAAAACCGAGGCGGTAGACAACATTGTCCAGACGCCGCTCCAGTTGCTGCAAGAGCAGTTCGCCGGTGACGCCTCTGGTGCGCGCCGCCTTTTCAAAGTAATTGCGGAACTGGCCTTCCTGGGTAAAGTAAATGCGCTTGGCTTTCTGCTTTTCGCGCAATTGCAGGCCGTAGCCTACGATCTTGGCCTTGCGGTCCTTACCGTGTTGTCCGGGGGCGAAGTTGCGCTTCTCGATCGGACATTTGTCGCTGAAGCATTTGGCGCCTTTGAGGAACAGCTTCATCCCCTCGCGGCGGCAGAGACGGCAAACTGCATCGGTATAACGGGCCAAGTTGTTCTCCTTTTAGACGACCGGTTTACGGGTTTGGCTTCACCCTTCGTCCCGGACGAAAATCAGTGGTCAATGGCGAGTGATCCACGGTCAGTGTTCCGTAACGTTTTTGCAGCACGCTTCCTCCCTGGCCACGGCCCACTTGCTTTTAGACTCTCCGGCGCTTCGGAGGACGGCACCCATTGTGCGGAATCGGGGTCACGTCGCGAATGGAGCGTACTTCAATTCCTGACGCCGACAGCGCTCGCACCGCCGATTCACGGCCTGAACCCGGACCGCTGACGCGCACATCCACGCTGCGAACGCCATGATCTCGGGCCATATTGGCGGCGTTCGACGCCGCCTGCTGCGCCGCGAAGGGCGTGCCTTTACGCGATCCGCGGAAGCCCAGCGAACCTGAACTCTTCCACGACAATGTGTTACCGTTCATGTCGGTGATCGTCACGATCGTGTTATTGAAAGACGCCTGCACATAAACCAGCCCGTGGGGCACGTGCTTGCGCTCCTTCTTCTTGAATGTCTTCTTCTTGCCTTTTTTCTCCGGTGCGGCTGCTGCGCCGCCCGCGGCTGCTGGTTTTGCCATAGTTAGTATCCAGTGGTCGGTGGCCAGTGGTCAGTTGATCAGGAGCTTTGCTGGCACCGATCACCGATCACTGGACACTGTCTTATGTTTTTGCCGTCGCCTTTTTCTTCTGCGCGACCGTTCCCTTGCGCGGGCCTTTGCGGGTGCGCGCATTGGTGTGCGTGCGCTGGCCGCGAACCGGCAGGTTTCGCCGGTGGCGAAATCCGCGATAGGAACCGATTTCGATGAGACGCTTGATGTTCATCGAAACTTCCTTGCGCAGATCGCCCTCGACCATTCCTTCCGATTCGATGACCGTGCGGATGCGATTGACCTCTTCCTCGCTCAGGTCTTGGACCTTTTTCATGGGCTCCACTTTGGCCTCGTCGAGAATATGCACGGCTCGCGATTGGCCGATGCCGTAGATATAAGTCAGCGCGATATTGATGTGCTTCTGGCGCGGAAGATCGACGCCTGCGATGCGTGCCATAGCGGTTCCTTAACTCCTCGCCCCGGGCCTAGCCCTGGCGCTGCTTGTGTTTCGAGTTGACGCAGATCACCCGCACTACGCCTTTGCGGTGGATGACCTTGCACTTGTCACAAATCTTTTTTACCGATGCTCTTACTTTCATGCTCAGTTTCCCGGTTCTCACAGCCTGAGCGAACAGGCAGCCCGCCCATTCGCCACCTTCCTACTTATATCGGTAGACGATTCGGCCGCGATTCAGATCGTAGGGAGAAAGTTCAACCGCCACCTTGTCCCCAGGAAGAATGCGTATGAAATTCTTCCGCATCTTGCCTGAAACATGCGCCAGCACTTGGTGCTTGTTTTCCAATTCCACGCGGAACATGGCATTGGGCAGAGGTTCCAAGACCACTGCCATAACTTCAATCGCGTCTTCTTTACTCATCGACTCCTTGAAAGCTTTTGACCTTTGGCTTTTGGGCTTTGGCGAAAAGCAAAAGCCAAAGGCCAAGCGCTAGCTTACTGGGTCAGAATGACCGGCCCATCTTTCGTGACCGCGACGCAATGCTCGAAATGGGCGCTGAAACTACCATCCGCCGTTACAGCGGTCCATTTGTCGCCCAGGACCCGCGTTTCCGGCTTGCCGAAATTAACCATCGGTTCGATGGCCAGCACCATGCCTTCGCGCAACTTGGCACCGTGGCCTCGATCCCCGAAATTTGGTATCTGAGGCTCCTCGTGCAGCCGGGTTCCGATGCCATGCCCAACAAACTCCCGCACTACGCTGAAGCCGTTAGCTTCTACATGCTCCTGGACGGCGGCGCCCACATCACCCACCGTATTGCCCACTCGCGCCTGCTCGATGCCACGATAGAGCGAAGTCTCGGTGACTTCCAAAAGTTTTCGCAACTCCGGCTTTACCGTTTCACTCACTGGAACCGTGATCGCGGCATCCCCATAGTAGCCGGCGAGCACCACTCCGCAGTCAATGGAAACGATGTCGCCCTCTTTCAGTACGCGTTTTTCCGACGGAATGCCGTGCACAATCTCTTCATTCACCGACGTGCACAACACGCATGGATAATCGTAATATCCCTTGAAAGCCGGCTTCGCCCCCAGTTCCTTGATTTTCTTTTCGGCGGCGCGCTCCAAATCCATCGTGGTCACACCGGGAGCGACCAATTCGCGCACATAGTCCAGAACCTGACGCACAATGCGCCCGCTCTGTCTCATCTTTTCAATCTCTGCCGCCGATTTACACACTATCGCCATTCCTATGCGTGCTGATCTTCGAGAATCCTAAAAATCTGTGCCGTGACTTCATCCGCTGGCCGATCGCCATCGACCGACACCAGCCGTCCGGTGCGTTGGTAATAGTCAGCCACAGGCCGGGTCTGCTCTTCATAAGCCGCCAAACGTGGCTGAATCACTTCCAGGCGGTCATCATTGCGGGTCACCAGCCTGCTTCCCTCGAGGTCGCAAATTCCCTCAACGCGGGGCGGCTGAAAGTGGACGTTATAGATCCGTCCACAGGTGGGACAAGAACGGCGTCCAGTGATCCGGAGCAATAGCTGATTATAGTCCACGTCCAGACTCATCACAATCGGCCATGCTCGGGTCGGGCGCGAATTGTCAAAGAGCTTGTCGTCCAGCAACGCATCCAGCCAGCCGGCTTGTGCCGCGGTGCGCGGAAAGCCGTCCAAAATATAACCGCGCCGGCAGTCCGGATTGCATAGACGCTTCTTCACCATTTCGCAGACCAGATCGTCGGAAACCAATTCTCCTCTCGCCATGACTGCCTTGGCAGCCCTGCCGAGTTCCGTACCCTGCGCCACGTTATGCCGCAGGATGTCCCCCGTGGAGACCTGCGGAATAAGGTAACGCTCCATGATCCGCTTGGACTGAGTGCCTTTTCCCGCACCCGGCGGCCCAAGCAGAACCACAGGACCTATGTCGCGCGAGGTTTTCTGCGCCATCGAGCTGGCCCCAAGCCTCCCGATCTCAGTCTTCCCCGGCCCGACTGCTCAGAAAATCAGCCGACGTTCTTCAACCACTGATGGCTCCGAAGCCCGGCTAGACCCGCGGAAAACCTCACGACTCTTAAGTTCTGCTCACGACCAATTGCGGCGGCCGCGGATGCGCCCGCTGCGCGGTGTAAATCCGTCGTAATGGCGCATGATGAGCTGGGCCTCGATTTGCGTCACCGTGTCCATGGCTACGCCAACGACAATAAGCAGCGAAGTACCGCCGAAATAGAAGTTCACGCCCAACCCGTTGGTCATCCAGTTGGGCAATCCCTCGAAAAACCTGCCCACCGGTCCCCATAAATGATTCAGGTGAATACCGGTGATCATCCATTCCGGAATAAACGAGATGATGATCAGGTACAAGGCGCCCACCAGCGTGATGCGAGTGAGAACCTCATTGATAAAGTCCGCAGTTCGCTTGCCCGGACGAATCCCCGGGATAAAGCCGCCGTACTTGCGCATGTTGTCAGCCACTTCGCTGGGGTTGAAGACGATCGACACGTAGAAGTACGCGAAGAAAATAATCCCGAGCGCGTAGAGCAAGGTGTATAGCGGTTCTCCCCAACCCAGCCAGCGGATCAGATCTCCAAAGTACCGGTTGCTTTTCAGCCCGTAACCAATGGTCTGAGGCAACGTCAGAATCGAAGACGCAAAGATAACCGGCATCACGCCACCGGCATTCACGCGCAAAGGCAAATGCGTGGACTGGCCGCCCATCACCTTGCGTCCCACCACGCGCTTCGCATACTGCACCGGAATGCGGCGTTCGCTGCGTTCCACCCAGACGATAAAAGCGACAACGGCGATCATGAAGATCACCAGCCCGGCCATGAGAATCGGAGTCAACGCGCCCCAGGCGCCGTTTTTGGCCTTGTCGATCAGATCCACTACACCGCGCGGCAGTCCCACTACGATGCCAGCAAAAATCAGTAGCGACATGCCATTGCCCACGCCGCGCTCGGTGATCTGCTCGCCCAGCCACATGATGAAGGCGCTGCCTGTGGTGAGGGTCAGCATGGTCATCAGAATGAATCCGGGCCCTGGGTTGATTACGAAATCGCCGGTCTTCTCCAGGCCCACGGCAATGCCGAATGATTGCACCGCACTCAAAATCACCGTGATGTATCGCGTCCACTGCGTGATCTTTTTGCGCCCGAGTTCGCCCTCTTTCTGCAGCTTCGCCAGTGGCTCATAAACCACGGTCAGCAACTGCAGGATGATCGAGGCCGTGATGTACGGCATGATGCCCAGAGCGAAAATTGTCAGGCGGCGTAATTGGCCGCCGGAAAACAAATCCACGAAACCCAGGAACGAACCACGGTTTTGTTCGAAGAACTGCGCTAGCTTGTCGGCGTTCACTCCCGGCGTAGGAATGTGCCCACCCAAGCGATACACCGCCAGCAACCCCAAGGTAAACAGAATCCGCTTACGCAGGTCCGGAATCCGGAAGATGTTTGCCAGTTTCTCGAACATTTACTGCAAGACCTCGACCTTGCCGCCTGCTTTAGTGATTTTTTCCTGCGCTGACTTGGAGAACTTGTGGGCATGCACCGTCAACGCAACCTTGAGTTCGCCGTCGCCCAGCACCTTTACCGGGTGTTTGGTTTTGATGACGCCGGCTTTCCGCAGCACATCAGGCGTGATGGTTTGCTCGCCCAGTTCCACCAGGCGCTCCAGGCTCACGATGTTGAATTCTTTGCGGAAAATATTGGTGAAGCCGCGCTTGGGCATGCGACGGTGCAGCGGCATCTGGCCACCTTCAAAGCCGCGGATCATACGCGAACCGGTGCGCGAACGCTGTCCCTTATGTCCTCGGGTGGACGTCTTGCCCATGCCCGATCCCATACCACGGCCCACGCGCTTGCGCTTTTCCGTCGCCTTTTTCGGTGCTCGAATATTCGATAAATTCATGGCTCGCTTCCTAGTGCTGAACAATCTCGACCATATGTGGCACCTTGGCGACCATGCCGCGGATCGCCGCATTGTCGGGGCGCTCAATCACCTGATTGAGCCGGGTAAAACCCAGCCCTTTAATCACCAATTTTTGCTTCCCCGGTGCACAAATCGCGGAGCGCACCCATTTCAGGTGAATCTTGCGGTCACTGTTTTTCTTCGACGTCATTTCTTAAACCTCTTGCCAGCTGCCAAACTCTGAAATCGGACTTTTTTCGGTACTCATTCCTCACCACCCGCTACAATTCTTGCGCTGACCTGCCCCGCATGGCCGCGACCAGCTCTCTACTCTTAAGCTGCTTGAGCGCGTCGAAGGTTGCCTTGATAACGTTGTGCGGATTGGTGGTGCCAATGGACTTAGTGAGGACATTTTGTATCCCCACCGAAGTCATCACTGCCCGCACCGCACCCCCCGCGATCACTCCTGTGCCTTCCGGAGCTGGCTTCAGCAGCACTTTGCCCGCGCCATAGCGTCCCAAAACTAAGTGCGGAATACTGGTCTGCGTGAGATTCACCCGGATAAGATTCTTCTTCGCCGATTCAATGCCCTTGCGAATGGCCTGCGGAACTTCCTTGGCCTTGCCCGATCCGTAGCCCACAACCGCGGCGGAAGGATCGCCGACCACGACCAGCGCGGCGAAAGAGAGATTCTTGCCGCCCTTGACTACCTTGGTCACGCGGTTGATGGCGACCACTTGATCTTTCAGCTGATACCGTCCGGCGTCGAGCTTTTTAATCACTGTTGGCATTCTTAAACTCTCATTTCATCTTGGTAATTGTTGATTTCACAATTACTCAATCCGTTGCTCATTCAATTCCTAGAACTGCAATCCCGCTTCCCGGGCGGCTTCCGCCAGTGCTTTCACCCGGCCGTGATAAATGTAGCCTCCGCGGTCGAATACAACTTTGCTGACACCCTTGGCCTGGGCGCGCTCAGCAATCGTCTTGCCCAGACTTTTCGCGGCTGCGACGTTGCCACCGCTGCTTCGCTCAGCTTTCTTACCCTCGGCTGTGCTGGCTGCGACCAGTGTTTTGCCCGACAGATCATCGATGATCTGCACATAAATGTGATTCAGCGACCGGTAGACATTCAGACGCGGGCGCTCAGCGCTGCCCTGCATCTTTTTCCGGATACGCTCATGGATGTGCCGCCGGTTCGTATTCTTGGATGTTTTTGTCAGCATAAAATCTGTCCTTGGTCGTCGGCCCCGACTTCGATACTTTTCGAATCCAGAGGCCCACCGACGACCACTATTTTGCCCCGGTCTTGCCAACCTTCTTCTTAAGCCGTTCGCCCGCGTAGCGCACACCCTTGTTCTTATACGGATCAGGCGGACGCAGAGACCGCATCTCAGCAGCCACCTGGCCAACTTTCTGCCGGTCGATTCCGGTAATCGAAAGCTTGGTTTGCTTAGGATCGACGGCGGCGTCAACTCCGTTGGGCAGCGGATATTCGATGGGATGTGAATAGCCCAGACTGAACACCACCATGCCTTTGCCCTTCATTTCGGCGCGGTACCCAATACCCACGATTTCCAGTTCGCGCGTCCAGCCTTTGGTGACGCCCTCCACCGCGTTGTTCACCAGAGCGCGCGCCAGGCCATGCACTGCCGCCTGTGAATCGTTTTCACGGACTGCCACCAGGGTTCCATCCCTCTGTTCAACCTTGATACCGCCCGGCAGCGCAGTGTCCAACTTTCCTTTGGGACCCTGCACGGCAACCCTATCGCCTTCGATTTTGACCGTCACCCCTTGGGGGATCGGGATCGGCTTTTTTCCAATTCGTGACATAAGATCAGCCTTGGCTCCTGGCTTGTTGGCTGCGACCCGCTTACCAGATTTCGCACAACAATTCGCCGCCTACCCCTTCGCGCCGGGCTTGGCGTCCCGTCATCACGCCCCGAGGCGTGGTAAGGATGTTGATCCCCATGCCTCCAAGCACGCGGGGAATCTCTGTGCGGCGCACATAGACGCGGCATCCCGGCCGCGATACCCGCTCGGCCTTCGAGATGGCAGCCTCATTGTTAGCGCCATACTTCAGGTAAACCCGGATCACCTTATGACCATCTTCCTCAGTAGGTTTGAAGTTGGAGATGAACCCCTCTTCCTTCAAGATGCGGGCAATCTCCAGCTTCAGCCGGGACGCCGGAATATCCACTTTCTGATGCCGGGCGTGAAGCGCATTGCGCACCCGCGTAAGCATATCTGCGACCGGATCGGTCAGCCTCATCGTTTGCTTCTCCTCTAGCCAGCGGTTCGCTCCGCACTGACGGAGAACCCGCGGTAGCTTGCTTCTTCGGAACCATCTTCCCGTTCCACGTTGCCGCTGCTCGTAAGCGCTAGCCAACGACCAACGACTGAATCCCTACCAGGAGGACTTCGAAACCCCTGGAATCTCTCCCCGCAACGCCAGCTGGCGGAAGCACAAGCGGCAAATGCCGAACTTGCGCAGAAAGGCACGCGGCCGCCCGCACAAGTTGCAGCGGTTGTGTTTGCGCGTGGAAAATTTCGGCTTCTTCACGTTTTCGGGCTTTTGGTGCAACCCAACGCCGTCCTTCACTCGCTTCGCCGTCGTCATGTTTAGTCTCTAACTCCTTCTCCCATCGCTACGCCCGGAACGGCATTCCTAAATGTTTCAGCAATGCCCGCGACTGATTGTCATTTGCCGCCGTAGTCACGATCGTCACGTTCATGCCCTTTAACTTGTCCACCTTGGCGTAATCAATCTCGGGAAAGATCAACTGGTCATGCAATCCCAGGGTATAGTTGCCGCGGCCGTCAAAGGACTTGGTGGATACCCCGCGGAAGTCGCGTACCCGGGGCAGCACGATATTCACCAGCCGGTCAAAAAATTCGTACATGCGGTCGCCGCGCAGCGTAACCATGCACCCGATGGCTTGGCCCTCGCGCACCTTGAAAGCAGCAATCGATTTCTTGGCCCTGGTCACCACCGGCTTCTGGCCGGTAATCTGGCCCAACTCGTTCACCGCGGGATCCAGAATCTTCGCGTTCTGAGTCGCCTCGCCCATGCCCATGTTGACCACAATCTTATGCAGCCGCGGAACCGCCATCGGATTCTTGAGTTCCAATTCCTTCAATAGCGCCGGCGCGACTTCCTTCTCAAACTTCGCCCGCAGCCGGGGGCGTTCTTTGGCGCTGTGATGCGCCTGGTCCGGGTTCTTCTGCTGCTCGTCTGAACCCTTTTGCGATTTCTTGTTATCTTTTGCCATCTCGATTTTTCAACTTCCTCCCACGGTTTAAGGGTGGTACCCGGTTCGTGAGAATTCAATGGGCAGCACAGATCTTTCGCTGCGTTCCGCATGACGCCAGCGGGCTCGCGCTCGCTAAACGGCGTCATTTATCCAGCGTGGTGTCGCACTTCTTGCACACCCGTACCTTGCGTTCTCCCCGGGTTTCATGGCCGATACGCACCGGCCCGCACGTTGGACAAACCAATTGCACATTCGAGATCGCAATCCGGCTCTCCTGCTCGGCAATCCCGCCCTTGATGTTGCGCTGCGGATTGGGCCGCACGTGCTTTTTTACCATCATCACGTGTTCGACCAAGAGCTTGGCGTCGTTGGGAAACACGCGCAACACGCGCCCTTGCTTGCCCTTATCGCGCCCGGTAATGACCTTCACCGTATCGTTGCGGCGGATATCCACTCGCTTATGTTCGGTGCTAGCTGTTCGCATCTCGATTTCTCAGTTCCTGTTAATCCTGCTTAAATTACCTCTGGAGCCAGCGAGACAATCTTCAAAAACCTCTTTTCCCGCAGCTCGCGCGCGACCGGTCCAAAAACGCGTGTCCCCACCGGCTCGCCCGCTTCGTTGATCAATACCGCGGCGTTCTGGTCAAAGCGGATATAGGTGCCATCGCGCCGCCTATGTTCCTTGCGGGTGCGCACGATGACCGCCTTCACCACTTTGCCCTTTTGCACCTGCCCTTCAGGCGCCGCCTCCTTCACGGAAGCCGTAATCACATCGCCCAAGCCCGCGTTCAGGCCCGTGGAACCGCCGAGCGGCAGAATCATCTGCAGCTTGCGGGCGCCGGAATTATCGGCGACCTCCAGCATGGACCTCATCATCACAGCCATGGCGTCAATCTCCCTTTCTCTGTTCCATTCCGGCTATTTGCCCGCCGGCTCAATCGCCACTTCGGGGACAAGCGCCGTCTTGCGCACGATTTCTTTCAGCCTCCAACGCTTCAGCTTCGACAGCGGCCGCGTCTCCTGCAAGCGAACCACGTCGCCGACGTGCGCCTCGTTGTTTTCGTCGTGGGCGTAGAACTTCTTGTTCCTCGCCACCACGCGTCCGTAGAACGGGTGCGATTTTTTGCGCGTCACCACCACCACAATGGTCTTCTGCATGCGGTTGGCGACAACTTCTCCCACCACTTCCTTGCGGCGGCCTTGCACAGGCCGGGTCTTCGTCTCTGCGGTTACGGGCATTATCGTTTCTCCGTTGCGGCGGCGCGTCCGCGTTCACCCAAAATGGTCTTCACGCGCGCAATGTCCTTGCGCAGGCCGCGAATCTTCTTCAAGCTCTCGGTCTGCCCCATGTTCAACTGGAACTTCAGCTTGAAGAGCTGGTCAGCCAGATCGCTTGCCTGGTGCCGGAGTTCCTCTTCCGTTAAATTGCGGACCTTGTCCGATTTCATAAAGTCAATTCCAATTCTTGAAACGTCGGGCCCCGGTCAGTGGGCGGCAGCGCCTTCGCGCTTCACAAACGTTGTGCGCAGAGGCAGCTTGTGCGACGCCAAACGCATCGCTTCCGAGGCTTCCTGCTGCGTGACCCCTTCCATCTCAAACAGAATCTTGCCCGGACGGACAACGGCTACCCAATGATCCGGCGCCCCTTTGCCTTTACCCATACGGGTTTCAGCGGGCTTCTTGGTCACAGGCTTGTCGGGAAACAGGCGGATCCAGATCTTGCCGCCTCGCTTCACAAAACGAGTCATGGCTACGCGGCTGGCTTCGATCTGCCGGTCCGTGATCCAACCAGGCTCCAGCACTTTCAGGCCGAAATCACCGAAAGCCAGCTGCGATCCGCGCCAGGCCTTCCCCGTCATGCGTCCACGCTGCTGCTTGCGGTATTTCACTTTCTTTGGCATCAACATAAAATCAGCTCTTGGCTCTTGGCTTTTAGCTCTTAGCAAAACCTTTCTTGCGTCTGCTGTCTAAAATCCGCCCACGGCCGCTTGTGGCTCGCGCTTTTTCTGCGGGAGGATTTCGCCCTTGTAAACCCAGCACTTGACGCCAATCACGCCATAGGTCGTCCGGGCTTCGGTGAAGCCGTAGTCGATGTCGGCGCGCAGTGTGTGCAGCGGCAACCGCCCCTGCAGGTACCACTCCGAGCGCGCGATTTCGTTCCCATTTAACCGGCCGCTCACCCGAACCTTGATCCCTTTGCAGCCGAAGCGCAGCGCGGAATCCACTGCCTTGCGCATGGCCCGCCGGAAGCCGACGCGCTTTTCCAACTGTAGAGCGATCGATTCCGAAACCAGTTGCGCGTCCAGTTCCGGCTTGTGCACTTCCTGGATGTCGACAAACACTTCGCGCGACGTACGTTTCTGCAAGTCGGCCTTGAGCTTGTCAATTTCCGCGCCCTTGCGGCCGATGATGATTCCAGGCCGAGCCGTCTTGATGATGATGCGGATCTTGTTGCCCGGCCGCTCAATCTCGATCGAGCTCACGCCCGCCGACTTAAGCTTGTCCTTCAGCTCATTCTTCAGCTTAACGTCTTCGTGGAGGAGCTTGGCGTAGTCCTTCTCCACAAACCAGCGCGACTTCCACGGCTTGGTGTAGCCGAGGCGAAAACCATAAGGATGGACTTTTTGTCCCATTGCTTCTCCTAAACAGATCCTCTCTTAACGTTCCAGACGGGCCGGAACCGAACCTATCTCGCTCCCACTTTTTTCTTGCTCACTGTTTTCTTCGCTGCAGGCGCGCGCCGTTTGGCCTTGGCCGGAGCCGATGCCCGCTGTTCTCCGACCACATGCGACATCGCTTCGCCATTCTTGCCCCGTTCCGCAAGCACCAGCTCAATGTGCGCAATGCGCCGCTGGAAGCGGTACGCCCTGCCTTGGGGCGCTGGACGGATACGCTTCATGCGCGGCCCGTCATTCGCGATCGCCCGCTTTACGTACAAGTTGTCGATCTCGACATCCAGACCCTTCTCGGTGCTGAGAAAGTTGGCATTGTCGAGCGCCGATTGCAGCAGCTTGCCCACATGCGCCGCCACCCGCTTCTTGGTGAAGGCCAGCGTGTTGCGCGCTTCCTCTACCCTGCGGCCTTTAATCAGGTTCAGCACCAGCCGCGCCTTCTGCGGCGAGACGCGCAAGTAACGCATTTCAGCTCGAAATTCCATTTCGCGTCTCCTTTACGACTTGGGCGCCGGCGCCGGCGCTGCCGATCCCGCTGCCGGAGTGATTGCTCCCGGCCCGCCCGGTATGCCCGCCGGTCTCGCGGCAACTTCCGTCGCCGCCCTCATGGAGTGTCCTTTAAAGATACGAGTAAAGCTGAACTCGCCGAGCTTGTGGCCCACCATGTTCTCGGTCACATACACCGGGATGAACTTCTTGCCGTTATGCACCGCGATGGTATGCCCGACCATCTCGGGGATCACCGTCGAGCGCCGCGACCAGGTGCGCAATACTTTCTTTTCATTGCGCGAGTTCATTCCTTCTACCCGGGTCAGCAGGTAAGCATCGACAAACGCGCCTTTTTTCGTTGAACGTGCCATAAATTCCTCTGTAGAACTCTCCTACTTCGAGCGCCGGTTTACGATGAACTTATCCGTCCGCTTATTGTTTCGCGTCTTGTACCCACGCGTCGGTTGTCCCCACGGCGTTACCGGATGGCGTCCACCGGAGGTCTTACCCTCGCCGCCGCCATGGGGATGGTCCACAGGATTCATCGATACGCCGCGGTTCACCGGACGCCGTCCCAGCCAGCGCGTGCGCCCGGCTTTTCCGATGGTCACGTTCTCGTGGTCGATGTTGCCCACCTGCCCGATCGTCGCCATGCAATCCTGCGAGACTTTGCGGGTCTCACCGGAAGGCAACTTCACCAGCGCGTACTCTTCTTCTTTGGCGACTAACTGCGCCGATCCTCCCGCGGAGCGCACCATCTGCGCGCCCTTCCCCGGCTTTAATTCCAGATTGTGGATCGTCGTGCCCGGCGGAATGTTGCGCAGCGGCAAGGCATTCCCCACCAGAATGTCAGCGTCGGGACCGCTTACCACTTTCTGCCCTACCTTCAGCCCTTCCGGCTGAAGGATGTAGCGCTTCTCGCCATCAGCATAGGCCAGGAGCGCAATGCGCGACGAGCGGTTTGGATCGTACTCAATTGTGGCCACCGTCGCGGGAACTCCGGTCTTGTCGCGCTTGAAGTCAATGATGCGCAGCTTCCGCTTGTGCCCACCACCGCGATGCCAGATCGTGATGTCACCCGAATTGCGGCGTCCGCCAGTGCGTTGCTTGGGCTCAATCAGCGGCTTGTGCGGATTCTTGGTCGTGATGTCATCATTGACGATCGTAGTGCGATACCGCAGCGTCTGCGTCGTCGGTCGGTACGTCTTGATTGCCATAAAATCAGCCTTTAGCTCTTGGCTTCGACATTCGCTCCCCACGGGCTGAATGCTGAGCGCGATTGCTTGCTTCCTACAAATTCTGCGCGTACTCCGGCATCTTCTCGCCGCTGCGCAGCCTTACGTAAGCCTTCTTCCAGTCGGGACGGTAGCCGGCAAACTTTCCGCGCCGCCGTTCTTTTCCCGGATACATCGCCGTGCGCACCGAATGCACTTTCACCTTGAAAATGCTTTGCACAGCTTCCTTAATCTCTGTCTTCGTCGCCTTGGGCGCCACCTGAAAGACCAGCGTGTTCTGGTTCTCCTTGATGGCCAAACCTTTTTCGGTGATCACAGGACGCCGAATGATCTGGTATGCGGATTTCATCAGGCCACCTCCGCGGCTTTTTCATGACGCGTGCGCCGCCGCGGCATGCGCGTGGCTTTCTTGGCGCTCTTTTCTTTCTCTTTCACCTCTTTGTGCTGTCGCTTCGAGATCGAATTTTTCAGCGTGAGCTGTAACTTCTCGATGGCGGGCTGCGAAAATATCACGCGGTCGTAGCGCAGCAAGTGATAGGGATGCACGTCGTTACCGCGCACCAGCTCGAGGCCCTCGATGTTGCGCGCGCTCAGCTCCAGGTTTGGATTCTTCTGCGTTGCCGCCTCCACAACCAGCACGGTCGCGTCCACTTTCAAAGCGTCCAGCGCCGCGCGAAATTGTTTGGTCTTGGGCTGCTTGAGATCGAGCGTGTTGACCACGATCAGCTTGCCATCAGCCAGTTTCGCGGCCAGCGCCGAGCGTAGCGCGCCCATCAGCTTCTTGCGGGGAAACGCGTAGTCATAGGAGCGAGGCTGCGGGCCATGCACCGTACCGCCGTGCCGCCACAGCGGCGAACGGATCGAGCCGATGCGCGCGCGTCCTGTGCCTTTTTGTTTCCACAGCTTCTTGCCAGAGCCGGAAACCTGCCAGCGCGCCTTGGTGGCGTGTGTGCCCTGGTGCTGCCCGGCGCGATAGTGCTTCACCGCTTCCCACAGCAGGTCTTCGTTGACCGCGCCGAAAATTTCGTCGGCCAGGTCGAGCGTGCCTACCTTCGCGCCGCTCAAATCGTGTATGTCGATAGTTGCCATTTTGCTTTCGTCCTGGGTTAGCCAAAGACCGACTAACGGCCAACGACTGCTCCTAAGCTTTCTTCGCTGCCCTCTTCGCTGCCTTCAAAGGATCAACCGTCGCCGCACCCGCGAATCCGCGGCGCTCTCTTGGAGGCTTCTGCGCCTTGGTAATCACCAGGTATCCGCCCTGCGGCCCGGGCACGCTGCCCTCGACCACCAGCAAGTTCTCGTCTTTGTCCACGCCCAGCACGCGCAGGTTACGCACCGTCACCTGGGAGTTCCCCATATGCCCCGACATGCGCATTCCCTTGAACACACGCGATGGAAACGCCGACGATCCAATCGAACCGGTTATCTGGAACATCGATCCATGCGACTTCGGGCCGCCGCCGAAGTGATGCCGCTTGACCACTCCCTGAAACCCGCGTCCCTTGCTGACGCCGATGATGTCCACAAACTTCTCGCCCTCAAAAATCTCAACCAGCACGCGCGCGCCAACCTTCAAGCCGTCGCCGCCATCACCGTCGCTCTCGAGCGGCACTTCGCGCAGGAATTTCACAGGCGGAAGATCGTTCTTCGCCAGGTGTCCGCGCTGCGCCTTGGTCAGTCGTGATTCCTTCACAAATTCAACCAGGCCGATCTGAGCGGCCTCGTAACCGTCTTTCGTCGCGGACTTATGCTGCGTAACCACGCAGGGCCCTGCCTGCAGCACCGTGACCGGGCGAACATCGCCCTTGGAGTCGAACAGTTGCGTCATGCCGACTTTCTTGCCCAAAATCCCTGTAACCTTGATTGCCATTTCCTTATTCCCCGCCCAGCGTGGCTGGTCGATGCTTTACCGACGGCTATTGGCTGGGGCTCTTCGGCTCTTGCTCGAAGCCAGCAGCTATTTATGTTCTTTCCCAAACGCCTTGATCTCCACATCCACGCCCGCGGGCAGATCAAGCTTCATCAACGCATCCACCGTCTGCTGGGTCGGCTCAAGAATGTCGAGCAGGCGCTTGTGAGTGCGAATTTCGAACTGTTCCCGCGACTTCTTGTCCACGTGCGGCGATCGCAACACGCAATACTTGTTCTTCATCGTGGGCAAGGGAATCGGCCCCGCAATCTGAGCCCCGGTACGGCGGGCTGTTTCGACAATCTCGCCGGTCGACTGGTCCAGAATGCGGTAGTCGTAAGCCTTGAGCCGGATGCGAATTCTCTCTTTTCCAATCACGTTTTCACTCTCGCTAACCCCTCCCGGCATCTCCGGAAGGAAAGAACTGGCGGCAAGCCGCAAGCCGCGTTTTCGTTCTGCTTGGGTAGGGACAGCCGCCTCGGCTGTCGGTGCGGAGCAAAGCTCCGCTTTCTCCCCTGGCTATTGCACAATCTCGCTGATGGTTCCCGCGCCCACCGTGTGCCCACCTTCGCGGATGGCAAATCGCAGGCCCTTCTCCATCGCCACCGGCGTGATCAGCTCAATCACCAGGCTCACGTTGTCTCCCGGCATCACCA
>QIAN01000504.1 GCA_003225005.1 Acidobacteriota bacterium
AAATAAAGGTGGGGACCATGCCGCTGGGTTGCGTCTCGCTGACAGATGCAGCCGGGATTGCCACAACGGCGAGTGGTTTCCGACAGTCCGCCCTGGACCATGACCTGGGCGGCGCGAAGCAGTTGGCGAAGAAGCCTTTGCTTACTCATGTAAATATGTTAGGCAAAGCCCTCGCCAGAATCAAGTAGAAAGTGATGTTCCGGCCAGCAGGATAGGTGCGAATCTGCGCCAATCGGGCCTTCCGCTATTCATTTTTGCGCCGCAAAGTAGCTAAACCGGCCATCGCGCCCGACATTACCATTCGAGCGCAGCTTATGAAACCGTTCGTGCCTTCCGGCTGCGTGAAATTGGTCAACGTAAAGACGATCATCGATAAGACCGAATTGACGACTCTGCCCTTCTGGCCGCGGTTCCGGTCGGTTACGCCGACGACCCTCACGAAGCCCGACGGCTCCGTTATCACATTCGCGAATTCTTCCGCAGGTGGTCCAGGCGCAATGGTAATCGATGCGCTCGGAGCCGATCCTTTAGCGATGTGGGAACTATATGATCAGCGCGGACGCGCCACTGAAACCGCACGGATGTATGGTTCAAACCTTAGCGGGCCGGTGCACCAATACGTGTTCGATGCAGCAGATCAACTGAAGAGCGCCGGCGTTGCCGATTCGTTAGGCCGCTCGCTCGAGACAATCTATGGCTACGATCACAGTCATCACGTCACCTCGATTACTGGCCCGGCGTTCGTGCGCAATCTCGACGTCGATGCGCTTGGCATTCTGCAAAGCATCACGGATCGGCCCCCGGTTAACGATCCTACGCCGTCAAGGACGACCTGCCTCAAACACGATGTTCATGGTCGATTACTTGCGCGCATTCAGCCGGAGGGCAATGCCGATTTATTTACGCGTGATGTGCTCGGGCGAGTGACAGAGATCTGGCGGGGGACCGCCGCATTCGTGGGCGGCGACTGGGCAGAGAAATGCCAAATTCCCGCTATCGGGGGCCATCTTGAGCAAGTGGCAACCTATTCATACGATTCCAATGGCATTTTACGTCACAGTGTGTCGAGCGGAATCGAAACCAACTACACGGTCGATGGGTTCGGTCGTGTCATCGATGAGATTCGGCCGGATCACATCGAGTATGCCCATGTGTTCCACCAGAATGGGCGCTTCGAGGTGATTCCGTACACTGTCTCCTTGCACGCCATTAAGGCGTACGACCGATTCGGGCATGTGAGCTGGGAAGGTCTTTTTGACAGCGTACCGATGAACTATGGCAAGCCCACTACACCTATTGAGGGCTTGCATGCTCTCACTGAATTCACGTATGACCTCCTCGATCGTCCGACGAGCGTCGCTCACTGGCGATTTAGTGGCACGCCGCCTGAGGTAGATCCTGCGGGGCTTGTTGCGACCACGCGATTTGTCTATGACGATGCCAGGAACACAATTTCAATGATTGACCCCGATGGGCGGCAGACGTCGATCACCCGCGACGGTGTCGGACGAATAGTTCGTGAGACTATTGCCGAGGGGACACCCGATGCTTTCACAACCACGTCTGTTTATTCCGAGCAGGGCAGGCGAGCAGTCCTTACTTTACCTGCTCCTACTTCTACTGGGATGCAAACGCGTGCTTACCGATACGATGGGTATGGCCAACTCACAACCGTCGAGGTCGATGGCGTGCAGACTCTAAGCCAAGACTACGATACGTTGGAACGCCCTCACACACGCGCGACCCTCAATAATGCGACGATCGTTTCCAATTACGACGCTTTTGGAAGGGCGGTGAGCCTCATTCGTAAAATCGACGCCGGCATTGAGGATGTAACTCGATATGAATTCGATCGGAACGATCGTGTAACGCGCTTTGTTGACGGTGCGGGGCGGGCAACGTCAATCGCGTACGATGATCTCGATCGGATTGCAAACGTGACGAATGGGTTAGGAGTTACCACTTACGCTTACACATTAAACTCGTTGAATCCATCGTCGATGACCGGCCCGGACAGCGTCGTGAGAACTTTCAGCTACGATCTGCGAGGCCGGGTGTCCGGAGAGACGGTGCAATCCCCCCACGGTCTGCCGAATACGCGCCCGGCTAGGCTGGCGCGTTACGATGCTCTTGGATCTCCTCTTTGGATCGAAACGCGAGATGGCTCGACGCTGCTATCACGAGTGGACTTTGCGTACGACGCCCTCGGCCGGAAGATCTTCGAGCGGAGCAGCAACATGCCGTTCGAAATCAGACGTACCTATGGTCCATCGTACGTCAGCACCCAAATCCAGGGTGCGTCGAGTGCGACTCTGAAGACCGAATACGATAATTTACTTCGCCCTACTCAGCTCTCGCTCGGAACGCAGTCAATCGTGACCATTTCGTATTCGCAAGGAGCTCTCGCGTCGATACAATTCGGCAACGGAGTAGTGCAATCAGTGTTACGCGATGATCGTGGTCGGTATCGGGGCATAAGTGTTGATCTCGGCTCGACCTCAATCGCGCGCGTGGAAAACGCTCTGGGGGCAGATGATATTCCTCGTGCCGTCCTGCGTCAGTTCGGGGGCAGTCCTTCCAGCACCGATTTGTTCACTGTTGATGGCGCAGGGCGCCTTACCTCGGAGAATCTCGGACTTCCTTCGACGCCTTTGCCGTCGGGAACGATAGACAATGCTCAGATTCTCGGATTGCAGCAGACGAATAAACCTCTCAGCCATTATGTGCTCGACAGTGCCGACAACTGGCTGTCTCGCACCGGAACAGGCGCGTTTTCGGCGACACTGGATGACGCGAATCGATACTCCACGATTGATTCCCAACCTGTCGCCTACGACTCCGCGGGAAATACGCAGGCCCTCGGCGGCACAACTTTTACGTTTGATGCCCTCGGCCATCTCATAGAGGCAATCAAAGCGCCCGTAGACACGAAGTGGACCTATGACGCGCTCGACAGACGATCGACCGAAACCCGCGGTAGTGTTGTTTCGCGGATTCTGTGGGATGGGGCAACCCCAATTGGCATGATGAACGGTGACGATCTGCAGTTGCGCATTGGCGATGCGACGCTGGGGACTCTCGCCTTTGCCGATTCGAGCGGGAAGGTCCGGTTCTACGTTCATCCATCTGCCGATCGAAGCTCGGTTGCGGCGACGGATGAACAGGGTAATCTTTTGGAAGGGTACGAATATTCGGCCTACGGGGAAACGAAATTCGTCAGTCCAACCGGGACGCAGGCGCTCGGGTCGTCTATTAGCAACCGTTTCCTGTATCAGGGGCAAGTGTTCGATTCGGAGTTTGGTCTGTATGCGATGGGCGCCCGCGAGTACTCCCCTGTATACGGTCGATTCTTGAGTGCTGATCCGGCTGGGCTCAAAGGAGGCGTCAATCTTTATGCTTTCGTCGGTGCGCGGCCGCTTGATCGAGCGGATCCCGAAGGGCTTTCGAGCGAATCGCTGCACTTTGATGAAGAAACGCGTGTGAAGCTTGAGGTCGGCGCGTTATTTGGGGGTTATGCGCGCGAACACCCGTACTGGAGTTATGGGAATCGAGTGTTTCTGCAACAGTTGGTCGATTTGATCGATCACATCGGGGAACCCTCGAATAGCCTATCTATGCGGGCGGCGCTCGTGCCGGTGGCCGTTGGAACCGTTCCGCTATATTTGCTGGAGACATGGGTCTCGAGGTTGGCGGAGAAGGGCTTCAATTCGCTCAATAAATTTGGGCGCGACGAATTCCTTCAGAACGAGTTCGGTAAACGTGGCTACACAATGTTCACACAATTCAAGAGCGGTCTCATGGTGCAGGGAACGCCTCTCCTGCATGAAGGTCTTGACGATTTCTTCACATCCATGGCCGCCATTCCGGTAGGCGTGCTGGCACCCGAAGGTGCTCTGATGGCCCGGGCGTCGAGTCGTGCCGGCGTAGCGATGGCCATGCTGTCATCCTTTGAGAAGGGGGAGGTTGGAGTGCAGCTCACAGCGGCCGAGGCGATCCGGGTGGGGACCCGTGTTCTAGGCAAGGAGGTTACCTTTGAGAACCTTGTCACCGGTGTGTCCGGAAGAATGGATCTCGTGGGAACCGTTCCAGGACTTCCAGAACAGTTCATCATCGGCTTGGAGTCCAAAGCTGGACTTCGTGCGAGCTTCACCCCCGGCCAAGCAGTCAACATCGAATGGATGGGCGGAGACTTTGTACCGGTTCGCTTCAGTGGTGGGAATGCGGAAAGTTTGGGATTCAATCCCAACACGATCTATTACATGAACATGGACGTCTATCGATGGCTTTTTTAATGTCCTTTAGAGTGTCGGTAGTTCCTTCCAAAATATGAACGTTTCTTTTGGGTGCGGGGACGGGCTGGCGGCACAGATCGGGCTTGAGCAATGATAGCGACTTTATCTCATAGAGTTCGCTGACTTTACGACCTGCTATTCGCGCAGGGTGACCGATTGCGATCAATCCGACCGAGGAGATCAAAATGAACATTACAGGTGAAGCTGGATCGAGCAGCCCACTTTTTCCCAACAACAAGAGCGGTGTTTGGGGAGAATCTGATTCTGGGTATGGCGTTGCCGGGACAAGTAACACTGGCAATGGCGTACAAGGCGGCAGCGTTTCCGGAATTGGGGTTGTCGGCACTAGCGACAGCTCGTCGGGCGTGGTCGGCATGAGCGCTAGCGAGACCGGCGTGTATGGTGAAAGTGACAATGGCGTTGGTTATGGCGTTCACGGCAACAACACCGCAAAGAATGGCGTAGGGGTTCGCGGTGAGGCGAAGGGCTCTTTAGGCGCCGGTGTTATTGGGCAGAACCAAAGCGGCCCCGGCGTTTTGGGCCTTAGCGCCGATAACGTGGCGGTTGCTGGGGCGAGTGACAATTCATACGGCGTGGGAGGGGTCTCGAATGGTTCAGGTTTCGCTGGCGTATCAGGGTCGTCCAATCGCGGCTACGGTGTAATCGGGTATTCCGAGGATCCTCATTTTAGTAGTGTTCAAGGAGCAAGTACCGATGGGACCGGTGTAGAAGGTCAAAGCAATAATGTCGCCATCTCAGCGATGAACTCGTTCACCGCGACCATCGCGTGGCTCGGCACTCGGTCGAGAGCAGCCGATTTTCATGGCGACGTGTGGATAGCCGGCAATCTCCACAAAACCGGTGGCGGATTTAAAATCGATCATCCCCTTAGCCCGTCGGATCAATATCTGTCGCATTCTTTCCTGGAGTCATCGGAGCGAAAAAATCTTTATGACGGGCGCGTATCTCTGGATGAACACGGTCGCGCGTCGGTTTCGGTTCCCGCTTGGATGGGTGCGTTAAATAGTGAGTTTCTATACCAACTGACTCCTATGAAGTTGCCCTGCCCCCACCTTCACATTGCTAAAGAGCTGCAAGGCGATTCGTTTGAGATGGCGGGGGGAAGTCCCGGTGCGGTCGTATGCTGGCAGATCACTGGCGTTCGTCGAGATAAATGGGCCGAAGCCAATCCCGTTGATGTGGAAAGCCCAAAAACGGTGCTAGAACGAGGCTTCTACGTAAACCCAGAGTTGCACGGTGCGCCGCCTGAGAAAGGCATATTCAGTGCGATCCATCCAAATAAGACTGAATCGAGGCAAGATCTGAGCGCCAAGTCCGCCAAGTTGCGTGCAGAGTTGTCCGATCTAGTTACTCGCCACAGAGGTGATCCGCCGACAAAGCAGGACTAAGGTCGACGCCTCAACGTACCGCCGGGTTCAAATTGAAGCCGATCTCCAAATTTTCTTGTCGACGGCGAACCCGCTGAGTTGTGCTTCGGTTAGCATCAATCGAACACCTGTCTGCCCGGTCAAGAAACTCCAGATCCATTGCTGTGAGTTCCGAAAATTCTGACCGACTTCATTCCGGAAATTCTGGCACACCTGGCAACAGTGAAAAGAAATAGAAGTTAGTCTCCCTTGGTCCCCCGGTCGGTTCCCATGACTGGGGGGTGGAGGGAGGAGGATGCTAGGTATGCTGAAACGACACGAAGTTGAGATTTTGCTCAAGGCAGGTCACGCGAAAACCGAGGTGGCCCGTTTAGCGAGAGTCTCGGTTCGATCGGTCCATCGCATCGCGAGCGAGACACCGGTGGAGCATAGCGATGACGCTTGCGAGCGGGTGGAGCGGCGGATCGGCTGACCCAACCGGGTTGAGAATTTCTGGAAACTGGTGCTGGCGATTCTGGAAGAAAAGGCAGAGCTGCCTTCGCTAGAAATCCTACGGCGTGTGCGGGAAGCAGGATACCGC